>JAFWQT010000098.1 GCA_017508965.1 Prevotella sp.
AGCCAGTAGTAGAACCCGCCAATCAGCGATGTGATTAGCGCGGCAAGAAAAATAAGAATCTGTTTCATGATTTACCTTTGCACCCGCTACCCGAACTGTCAACGCGACCGCTCTTCGTCGGAATGCTGGTGCAAAGGTACGAACAATAGAAAAAAGAAGAAACAGGAAAATAAAAGAAAAAGCCCCCATTATCCACCGATAATGAGGGCAATGTGCAAGAATGTAGTAGAATGTGTTTTCAGAATGTGGAGAATGTGTTTCCTATTTCTCTAATTCTATTCTATAAGGTATCGTTGGCCCTAATTTCATGCCAATATCTGCGCACAGAGTTTTGTCGTTTTCATGAAAATCATCCCACACTTTATATCCGCCCTTAGGGATCTCCTGGTACTTACTTGCCATGAGGTTGGAAAGCTTCTTCACCTCAACCTCGCTCATCTTGTTCAGGATGCCCCACGCTATGAGCGACTTCACGAAAGGCGTATGACTGTTGCGCTTATATATCAGGCAGTGATCGAAAAGCGTGACTTCAATCAGCGTCAGGTTTGCGGCCACTCCCCTGTAATAATTCTCCACCGCATCCTTCACCTTCTCCCTCACGAAAGCGCTGGTGTTCTTGAAGCATTTGCCGACCGCCGCCGAATAATCCGTTACTTCCTCCACCGCATTTTCCACGGCCTGCGCCTCCTGCGAGCGCACTTCCTCTATGGCCTCAGCTCGTCCGTCAGCCCCGATGACCACCACGCCGCCCTGTACCTCGTTGATGGTTCCGAAATTGTATAAGTGATTCACATTCATGTCTTATTCCTTTTATTTAGATAGTTCATTGATAGCGCCGAAGTTATACAGCTTGTCCACATTCAATCCCGCCTCCTTTGCCGAAGAGGTGGTTGTCAGCCGGATCTGTCCCAAGTGCTGCAGCAACGCCAACCCCGAAAAGAGACGGCGCAAGGCCCGCCGCGGTGGATGCACGTAATGCAGCCGACGGGCAAACATCTTCTTGTCGTTCCTGAATATCCCCACCAGATTGCCGGGGAAGGCCAGCAATTCTGCCAGCAACGCCTGCTGATCTACTTCCGGCGCCCGTACCATCATCTCGCGGAACTCCTCCCGTTCGGGCAGCGCCACCACGTAGGCAGCGATGGCATCGAAGTATTCATGGCGGCTCATCTCGTGCAGCTCCGCTTCGAGCAGCGCGGCCTCGGCCGGTGCCTTCTCCGTAAGGAAGCGCAGCAACGCACCCCGCAGTCGGAACATCTCGTCGGAATGATCCTGCCGGTGGTATTTCAGGAAGGTGTCCAGATACTCCCTGGCCTGCCCGTCCCACGGCATCTGTTCCGCCAGCACATATCCCAGATATTCCACCGCCCCCTGCAGCCGCTTCTCCGACGACGACAGCGGCAGCACAGGCCCCGTGTACTTCCACTCCTCGTACACCCTGTTCAGCTCCTTGTCCTCTTCCGTTCCGTCTTCGATACCGTCCAGGGTGCAGGCGATATGCAACATGTAGTAAGGTGTGGTCACGTTGCCCACCACCTTTCCTAACAGCGATGTCAATGCCGCCCTGTCCATTGCAGCGGCCACCGGCCGGGCATCCTGACTGGAGATATACCCGGCCACCTGCCCACGGAAATGCACGCGCACCGCATTCGGGTCCACACTGTCCGGCTCGCGCACCAACAGCACCTGAGCATCCACCGACTCGTCAAGCAGCTCCTGCGGCCTGTCGGCCCAGTAGCAGTGCGAGATGGCTTTCATCGTCACCACGCAACTTCCCAGAGAATCTTTGTATAGATGCTTAATCATCTGTCAATGAGAGTTTTTTTTATCCTACTGATGAAAGCGATGCCCTCAACTTTAGGGGTTAGCGGCCACAAAAGTACATAATCCGGCTCAGAACGCCAAAAGAAAAACCGTTTTTTTAATCAATTTTCTTTTATTGATGTTCATTTCTTTGTTATTTTCAATCGTGCGTCGTTTCCGTGTCGTTTTCGTTTTCCAGAAATCTCTTTATTTTTCGTCTCTTCTCCGTCTCTTTTTCGTCTCGTTTGAGGTTTTCACCATATCTCATGCGGGGTTCCATATTGTCCTGCGATATTTTTGGCGAACAAATCGCAAAGAAACCGAATGTTTTTGCCAAATTATTTGGCAGTTTCATGGAATAAGTATATTTTTGCGCACAAATAAATAAAAACATCTGGAAATTATGGCAATCACCCTATTTAGTGCAAAGGATTTCGCCCAGAAGCTGAAAGTAACCATCCAGGCTTCAGGAAAGCTCGGATTCACTGGCGAGACGGGCAACCACCTGCACCTTGCAGAGCGGGCAGGCATCAAAATTGCCAAGGACGACGAAAAGGACGTCCTATACCTTATTATAATAGACACCCCCAGCGAGGATGCCTTTGAGCTCCGCAGTTCTAGTGGCTATTATTCCGCCGAAACCAGCCGACTGTTTGACTACCTCGGCTACGACTACTCCGAAGCAAACATCCCGTTCGACCTTGTCCGGCAAGACAATCTCGATGAGCAGCTGGGCGGCGAAGTCTATTACATGAAACGTCGAACCAATAAAAGAAAGGAGACATTTCAAAGAACTTCAGAGGGTGAAAGCTAAAAAAAGTTATACTTAACGACTATGGCTTGTTGTCGTTGAACATCTGGAATTCATCATCAAAGCGCTCAACAATTTCGTCTAACAGAGGATGCTCTCGTGGCACGATGAGCGCCACGTACTCTGTTCTCAATGATACAAACTACCGTCTGAGCAATCTTCGTGTCGCCAGGTGACTTTGCGTGCTCGGGGTTCGTCAGGTTGAACCAATAGGCTGTGTAGTACGGGTTGACATCCAACTCGAAGTCAACGAGATACCTGATGCCATAATCGGTTTCGAAACGGTAGATTTCACCATCGCTCCATATTTTATACGGCGCGTAGATGTTGATGCGGTTAACGTTGAGTGGGTTCATGCCGTCACAGCAATATCATAATAATGCGATTCTGCTGCTTGTTGCCTCAGTCGCTCTTCCTCGGCAAAGATTTCGTTAGCCCTTTTCTGAAAGGCGTCCTTGCGCTCGCGGGCCCGTTGCAGCCAGGCCATAATTTCCTCGCGAGTGCGACGTTTGTAAGTCGTTGTTGCTTCCATTTCAGCTCGTTTTTCTATTCTTTTGCGCCGCAAAGATACGCCGATTCTGCCGAACAGCAAAATTTTCCGCCCATTTTCTGCACCTTAACGGGAAAGAACGCCGTTTTTATCATTCGGTTTTATCTTATTCCTCCAGGCTCATGGCACGGAGGAATTGCTGCTGCGGCTTTGTCTGTGGCTGCGCACTGTTTCCCTTCGCCTGCAGCTCGGCCAGCGACTGATTGATGAGTTCGAGCTGGAGGCGTGTGTCCTCGTTAATCTCATCCTGGTCAGCCAAGATGTCCTGACTGTCCATCTTCAGTTCCTCGAAATCGTGTCGAAGCTGGTCGATGAGCATAGCAACGCCAAGTTCGGTGAAAGCGTAGGGGAGATTGGTCAGACGGAACGTGAAATCCTCACCTTCACACTCCGCTCGCCCACCTTCACGATGACCACCTTCTCTGCCGCTGCTGCCACGTTCACCCTCGTAGCGCCCTCGACAGCTGTGGTGCTGCCGATGAGCCTGCCGCTGAGGTCATAGACCCTGATGGGCGTGCCAGCCTCGGCTCCTTCAATCGTCAGCCCATTGCCCTCGCTCTGTATCAGCACCGGCATCGCTTTGACCTCCGTCACCGCATCCTCATCCCCCGTGATCCCCTCCTTCTGCGGCTCTACGTCTATCCAGCAGAGGGTCGCCGTGGCCGTCTCGGAGTTGGTGTAATTTGGTTTGGTGGCATAGACGCTGACGTGATAGGTGACATTCAGGTTAACCGTGCTGCCACTGCCGTTCGTCACGTCGCTGTCAGCAATATCATATTTAAACTCAGCCCCCTCCGTCGCACATTTGAACGACAACTGCCCATTCTGATAATGTATCGTCGGCTTCGCACACACCTTCTCTTCGGGTTCTGGACCAGGAGTTGGCGTCCCTCCACCAACTTCCTCTATGAAGAAGAAATCCTGCCAGCCAGCTGTCGCTTTGTATTTGTCGATGGTGCCAGAAGGAACATACAGCGTGGCATTGCTGAAGGTGTTTAGGCTGAAAGTTCTATAATCATTATCATTTTTTCCTGTAATCGCAAACGGCTCTTCAATCAACGAAATGACAGATTCGAGGTAATAACCATCGAACGCCTGGGATCCAATGCTCGTCACGCTGTTGGGGATGGTCACGGAGGTCAGGCCGGTGCAACCATAGAACGCCTGGGATCCAATGCTCGTCACGCTGTTGGGGATGGTCACGGAGGTCAGGCTGGTGCAATAAGAGAACGCCCACCCTCCAATGCTCGTCACGCCGCTGCCGATAGTCACGGAGGTCAGGCTGGTGCAATAAGAGAACGCATTGCTTCCAATGCTCGTCACGCTGCCCGGGATGGTCACGGAGGTCAGGCCGCTGCAACCATTGAACGCCCACTCTCCAATGCTCGTCACGCTGTTGGGGATGGTCACAGAGGTCAGGCCGGTGCAACCCTCGAACGTACCATTTCCAATGCTCGTCACGCTGCCCGGGATGGTCACGGAGGTCAAGCCGCTGCAAACGAAGAACGCATAATCTCCAATGCTCGTCACGCTGTTGGGGATGGTTACAGAGGTCAGGCTGCTGCACCTAGCGAACGCACTCACTCCAATGCTCGTCACGCTGTTGGGGATGGTCACGGAGGTCAGGCCGCTGCAATTATAGTATTTCTATGTCGTTACTACTCAATATCTTACCTATTAAATGATAGAAAGCTGAGGTGGTTAATTCTGCTGATGAAGAAAAAGTTGCGATTTTAAGATTTTTTCATAAAAATTAGCGAGCCGAGGGCTAAATTGCAAAGC
>JAFWQT010000099.1 GCA_017508965.1 Prevotella sp.
GAATGACGGGCTTCGAGATACCGCCACCGGTCGTGATTTGCGAGATGCCGGGATGCTTGGCAATGGCGTCGATAATGTTGGTCGAGGCGATGTTTTGCAGCTCGTTGGCCGAAATCACGCTGACGGGTGATGGTATATGGCTGATATGGGTGGAACCGGTCAGTCCGGTCACCACCACTTCGTGCAGATGTACGCACGTGTCTTGCTCTTCTTGTGCAAAGCCGTATGCACCCGTGAAGAGCAGTAAAATCATCAGTTTTATTGCTTTCATTTTGTCTTTTCTATTGTTTTTTACCCTTAAAAATCAAATCTTTCGGAGTCGCCTGTGGCGAGAAATCTAACAAATCTTTCAGAATTCTTTCAGAGTCGCCTATGGCGAGAAATCTAACAAATCAAAAAAATGGTCAGATTTTGATTTTAATTTGTAAGATTTCTGCCCGAAGGGCACTCAGGAAAGGAGAATCCTGACAACCGAAAAAAACGCTCAGTCCTTAAAGACAGGGAGGACCGCGAAGGGTGGGGCAAGACACCTGGAGCGACGGGACCGAAGGCACGTTCAGCTCGGCGAGTGTCTTGCTGATAAAACAAAAGGAAGTGAAGACCACGGCGATGGCTGCCAGATAGGGCAGGGCGCACAGCTGGCAGAGCACGCAATCGTCGAGCAGATGATTGGAAACGGAAAGGTGCCCGGCATGGGGCGTGTGGTTCACGCACTCCACGCAGACGTCGCCCTGCACCGCCTCGTGGGTGTGCAGCGTGGTCGCTATGAGCATCGGCAGGAATACTGCCAGCAGCAAGCGCGCCATCATCATTCTGCGTCTTTCCGTTCTCATTATTATTATATTAACCCCCAACCTCCCCGAGGGGAGAGACCCACCCCAGCCCTCCCTAAATGGAGGGAGCGATTACTTTTAGGCTTAGGAACTCCCCGCCCCTCAAGGGGAGGGGTTAGGGGTGGGGTCTGTAATTTCCCTTTTTTTATATGTATCTATTAACAGTCTTTTATTTCTGAATACTGACCCCACCCCTTGCCCCTCCCCTACGATGGGAGGGGAGTATGAGGGTCCCCTGCGATGGGTGGGGGAGTTTGTTAGCCTCCCCTCGGGGAGGTTTGGAGGGGGTTATACTCAAAGTGCTGATAGTCTTTCGAACTGCGCCAGTCGCCGCCCCACGTGAAGCCTTCGGCCTTGAACAGTTTGTAGGCCAGGTCTTGGTGGTCTATCTTGTAGGGGATGTCCTTCCGACGGTCGCGGTTGTAGGCATAGTCGCGCCCGTTCTTGGGCAAGACGCCTCGCCGCGTCACGTAGGGGTTATAGCGCGTGTTCAGGTCGATGGCTAGTCCGCGGGCATGCTTCGATAGTGTTGTGCGGCCGGGCACCGTGCGATAGTTGAACGACGAGGTGTTGTTGTCCTCCATCGAGCGGTTGTCGTCACCGTCGTATTCGTCCACCAGCACTATCCGCTCAATGCGGTAGCCAGCTTCGTAGAGCTTACGGAAGATGCGCACCACGCGGTCGGCAATCTGTGCATTCACCACCATCTCGCCCAACTGCGGTTTGCCCTCGGCATTCCGGTGGAGCAGTCGAAGGTAGCGCAACTCGGAGCGCTTCAGCGGACAGTCTTTCTTCCACGACTTTCCCTGCATGCGCTGGAAGGTCTCGTCGCTGATGGGTTCCGAGGCGAAACAGCGGTCGAGTCCTGCCTGCTGCACCTCTTTCTCGGTCACCACGGTCTTGGCCGTCCATTTCTGCGGAAACCCGTTCTGTGGGTTCCCGGCCTTGGCGGGTGTCATGCTAACGACGATCCACGCCAGCAGGCACATCAGTATTTTTGCTTTCACGGTGCAAAATTACGAAATTTTCGTAGAACGGGCGCATGATTTAACAAAAAGCAATAAAAAGAAAGAAATTTCCGTAATTCACGTATTTTTGTTTGCAACCAAGTGTGCAGATAGTTTTTTTATGAATGAATACATTTTTCCCCAAAACCGGGTTCTGTCCAAACTCATTGGGTGGTTCATCATTACCTTTGTACTGTATGTTTGAGATTGCAAGCTGAAGAAACGTCAAGAAATTTCTGAATTTTGGTGGGCTGAGAATCGCTTGGAAGTCACCAAACGCATGATGGAAGGCAAATATGCGAGTTTTGAGTCGTTGTCCACAAATTACTGATAATGAGACTTTTGGAAGATTGCTCCCGTTTCCGGACTTCCTTTTATAATCTTCCGAACTTTAAATGAAAGGCTTTTAGACTTTAATTGGGCCCCAATCACAGTCTAAAAGCCTATTATTTTGACTTTAAATCATTATCATTTAAACTTCAAAAGCCTATTATTTGAAGTTCAAATCCCTATTATTTGCCGAACGGAAACCCGTTTTCTGCCCATCGGAAGCCAAACATACGCCTGAAAAGCATCAATCCCACGCTACTTTCCTCCGTTTTGTTGCAGGAAATTTGTCGGGGATTTTGATTGTATAAGCGCGTAATTGCTATCATTTCACTTTTTTAATCGTAACTTTACGTCGTTCCTCCATGAAGTTACTTACGCTCGACAAAACAAAATAAAGCTAGCTTTTTTTTGGTTTTGTTCTCACTTAATCGTAACTTTACGTCGTTCCTCCGTGAAGTTACTTACATTCGGAAATAAAAAGAAAAGCAAGCTTTCCTTTTGTATTTCACTTATTTAATCGTAACTTTGCAGTCAGAAACTAAAATGCAATAGAAAAAGATGACGCTCTATCCAAAATTGATTATGGATGCCCTGGCTACGGTGAAGTATCCGGGCACGAAGAAAAATCTTGTGGAAAGCGGGATGGTTGCCGACCAGCCTGCCATTGACGGGATGAAGGTGAAAGTGGTGCTGGAATTCCCGCGCGACACCGACCCGTTCATGAATTCTACGGTGAAGGCGGCCGAGGCCGCCATCCACTACCATGTGGGAAAAGACGTGGAGGTGGAGATAGTAACGGAGTTCAAGTCGAAACCGCGGCCTGAAGCAGGCAAAATGCTGCCGGGCGTAAAGAATATCATTGCCGTGAGCAGCGGAAAAGGCGGGGTGGGCAAGAGCACGGTCTCGGTGAACCTTGCCATTGCGCTGGCCCGGCTGGGCTACAGCGTGGGATTGCTGGATGCCGATATCTTCGGCCCGTCGGTTCCCAAGATGTTCGATGTGGAGGATGCGCGCCCCTATGCCGTACATGTGGACGGCCGCGACCTGATTGAACCCATTGAGAAATACGGGGTGAAGATGCTGAGCATCGGTTTCTTCGTGAGTCCCGAGACGGCCACGCTGTGGCGCGGAGGTATGGCCTCGAATGCGCTGAAACAGCTGATAGGCGATGCCAACTGGGGCGAACTGGACTATCTGGTGCTGGACACACCGCCGGGAACATCCGACATTCACCTGACGCTCTTGCAGACGCTGGCCATCACGGGCGCCGTTATCGTCTCTACGCCGCAGCAGGTGGCGCTTGCCGATGCGCGCAAAGGCGTGGACATGTATCAGAACGAGAAGGTGAACGTGCCCATCCTGGGCATGGTGGAGAACATGGCGTGGTTTACGCCTGCCGAACTGCCTGAGAACAAATACTATATCTTCGGTAAGGAGGGCTGCAAGCAGCTGGCACAGGAACTGAACGTGCCGCTGTTGGCTCAGATTCCGTTGGTGCAGGGCATCTGCGACAGCGGCGACCGCGGTGAGCCTGCCGCCCTGGGCGACACCATGACGGGCATGGCCTTCCTGAACCTGGCACAGGCCGTGGTGACGGTAGTGAACCGAAGAAACCGCGAACAGGCGCCTACGAAAATCGTAGGAGTTAAGAGTTAAGAATTAAGAATTTTGAATTAAGATTTGTCGCCTTCGGCGATTAAGAATTTAGAGTTTAGAATTTTTGTAACTCCATATTCTTTCTCGCCGAAGGCGACAATTCTTAACCCTTAATTCTTAACTCTTAATTCAGAATTCTTCCTCTCTCTCATTTCCTGCACATTCTTCTTCATCTCGTTGAGGCGGTCGAGGGCGTGATGGCGAGTGTGGATGAGCTGGTAGCGATAGACGATGCAGGTGGCGAAGAAATAGATGAGCACCTGTATCCACAGGGCTTGGTATTCGAGCTGCACGTCGCTCATAGTGGCATCCATCAGGTCCATTCGCACATAGGCCCGCACGCCGAAGGTGCTTGGGAATATCCATGAGATGACCTGCAGGAAGCGGGGAATGGCGCTCTGGGGCCAGCTCATACCTGCCAGGAACAGCAGGGGAAGGGAGGTGAAGACCACCAGCAGGATGACGTTCTCGCGATAGCGCACCATACAGCTGAGGAACATTCCGAAGAAGATGCACGACAGGATATAGGGAACGATGATGCCCGCCTCCTTGATGTCGATGAGGGTGGTGAAATGGAACATCCGCGGAACCACGAGGCACAGGTAGGCAGCCAGCACGGCATAGATCATGAAATAGCACAGGGCCTTGCCGAGCACGATGCGGAACAGTCCGTTGTAGTGGCGCGAGATAGGAACCAGGTCTTTGTAGCGGTTGTTCTCGCGGGCCGTTCCGGCTGAGAGTCCGATGCCCAGTAGCAGCGTCTGCTGGATGATGAGTATGAGCACGCCAGGCAGGATGAAGTTGCCGTAGCCGCCGGTGGGGTTGAACATCTGCACACCCTCGGCCTGCAGCGGCTGCACCAGAATCTGGTCTTCGCGGTCGGTGGGGTTGTTGCTCATCTTAATCTGCAGTTGCGCGTTGATGTTCTGCGCGACGGCCATGGCGGTGCTGTAGATGGCCTTGTAGGTGAGCATCAGACTCATGTCGCAATACACGCCCAGGTGGGCCTGTTCCATGCGGTAGATATTATTCTCAAACTCGGGCGGGAAATAGAGTATGCCGTGGCACACCTGTTTCTCGACCAGGTCTTTTGCGTCTTCCATGTCGTTGCAGCGATAGGCCACGCGGGTGTCGGGAGAGGCATCGAACTGGCGTATGAACTGGCGCGACAGCTGCGAGTTGGACATGTCGACAATGGCAACGGGAACCTCGCGCACCACCTCGTTGTTGTAGATCCATGAGTAGAGCAGGGGATAGACCAGCGGAACCACGATGAAGAAAAGCAGCACGCCCTCGTCCTGGACAATAGACTTCATTTCTTTTGCCCAGATGTAGCACATGTCGTGCAAGCCTTCGTTGATTCGTTTAAGGAATGTAGACATACTCGGTCATTGCTTTACGGATGGATTTCATGACAAAGAGCGGCAGGCAGATGAATATGCCCAGCGCCATATAGTTGAACCAGGCTATCTCCATGGGGTAGCCATTGAAGATGTTGAGCTGGTAGACCATGTAGTAGTGGCGGAGGGGGAACAGCTGGGCTATGGCCGTGATGGGCGCGTCCATGGCAAAGATGGGGAAGGCTGCTCCGCAGGTAGAGAAACTGAGCACGCCCCAAAGCGAACAGATACTCATCGACATTCGCAGCGAGGGGATGATGCCAAAGATGAAGATACCAAAACCTTCGGATGCCAGCACGGCCTGCAGTCCGATCAGGGCAATGAGCCACGTGCCGCCGGGGTGGGGGAATCCCAGGTGTCCGAAGACGTACCACATATAGCCATAGACGATAATGAGCCAGATGAGCGTCTGTGGAAGGAACTTTCCGATGATGGCTGCGTAGATGTCGTTGCCCGAGATGCGCATAAGTTCGTCTGAGCGGTGGAACTTCAGCTCGGTGCCTATGGAATAGGCCGAGACGAGGAAGACGAAGAGCAGCAGGATGCCGGGAATGATGAACGTGGAGAGATAGATGTTGTAGCTGGTCCACGGGTTGCCCACAGCATGCAGGTCGACGGCAATGGGCTGCAGGAAGGTGGTAATCTGCTGTTGTGTGAAGCCTCGGGCCTGCATAGTGGCCTGGCCAACGGCAGCGGAACCCAGCGTGCATACTGTCTTCAGGTCGCGCATCAGCATGGCGGCGGCTGTGAGCGAGGTGCCGGTGTAATAGAACGACACCTTGGGCTGACGGGCCGAGAGCAAGTTCTCGGTGGTGCCTTGCGGAATATAGAGGAAGGCGTAGATCTTGTTGCGCTGGATGGCCTTGCGGGCATCGGCAGGGGTGGCAAAATAAGCGGCCACGTGGGAGGTCTGCATGCCGTCGAGACGGCGGATGAGCGCGCGGGTGGTGGATGTATTGTCGAGGTCGACCACTCCGATGGGCATCTCCTGGGGCTGTCCGCTGTCGAGGAGGAAGGTGAAGAACAGAATGGTGATAATAGGGAAGATGACCATACAGAAAAGGTATATGGGCGTGGTGGCCAAGATGCCGCACTCGCGACTGGCCACTCTTAGAATCCTTGTTATCTCGCTTGCCTTCTGTTTCACCGCCAGAGCCCCGAATGGGGCGTTGTTATTTGATAATGAGTGACATTCCGGGGCGCAGACCGTCGAACTTGTCAACGGTACGGGCCTTCACTTCGAAAGTCTTCAGGTCGTACTGACCGGTAGATTTTGTGGCTTTCCATACGGCATAGGTGCCCTGGTCCTTGATGCTGTAGACCTTCAGCCGGAAATCCTTGTTGAACGCAGGACTGAAGGCGGTAACCTCGTCGCCTACCTTCATGCCCTTGAGCTGGTCTTCGCGCACGTTGAACGTTCCCCACATGTCGCTCATCACGGCAATGCTCATGATGGGAGAACCGGTTCCCACCAGCTCGCCCACCTTGGGATAGACGCTGGAAACCTCGCCCTCCATCTGGGCCACCTGAACGGTCTCGTTGATGTAGCTCTTCACCTCGGCAATGGCTCCGCGTGCACGGTTCACCTGTGCCTGGGCGGCTGCCTTGTCTTCTTGGCGCGCTCCGGCCTTGGCCAGCTCGTACTGGCTCTTGGCTGCATTGGCCTGGGCCTCCATGGCCTTATACTGTGCGTAGGCCTCGTCGCGCTTCTGGGCGGTCATCACTCCTTCGTTGAACAGACGCTGCACGCGGTCGTAGCTCTTCTTGGCTATCTCAGCACCAGCCAATGCCTGCTGCCACACCTGATAGGCTCCCTGAATCTGCTGGATGCGTGCTCCGTGCTCTGCCTTCGCGCTGACGGCAGCTGCGGCAGCCTCGGCACTCTGTGCCTGCTGGGCCTTTGCCCTCAGCTCGGGGGCGTCGATGATGGCAAGCGTGTCGCCCACCTTCACGTAGTCGCCTTCCTTGAAGCGCAACTCCAGAATGCGGCCCGGCACCTTGCTGGAAACCCTGTATTCGGTGACTTCCACTTCGCCCTGAATCTCATCGGGCGACTTGTCGAGGGTGAAGAATCCGATAACGGCCACCACCACTACTACGGTTACAAATCCGAGAATGGCGAGCAGGATGTTGTTATGTTGACTTTTTGCTGACATCTTATTGTTGTTTTTTAGATTACTTGTTCTTTTTTATTTAGTTCAGAATGCCGAGGGCCTTGCGGAGTCCGACCTGTGAGAGCTGGACGTCGGTCTCGGCTTCAATTTTCTGCGACTTGGCCTGAATCCATGCCGTCTGGGCTTCCATCACTTCGGTGGCAGTCATCACGCCTTCCTGGAATCCCACATTGGCGCAGCGCAGGTTCTCTTCGGCCTTTTCCACATTCTTGGTAGCCATGGCGAGTTTCTTCCGGGCTTCCTTTACCTTGAACTTGCATTGGTTCACCTGTAGCTCAATCAGCTCTTGTGCCTCCGAGAGTTCCAGGCGGGCAATACCCGTGGCTGCCTTCGAAGCGCGGATTTTGTATTCGCCTTCGAACCAGTTCCACAGGGGCACATGAACGAGGACGCCCACGTTCCACACGCCTCCGAATTTCCGTTGAAAACCGTTGTAGACATTGGGATTAGTGCCCAGATAGCCGGCTGTGAGTCCGACATGCGGGAGATAGGCTGCACGAATCACCTTGGTGGCCTCTTTGCTGATGTCGATGGCCGTCTGCAGCATTTTCAGCTCGGGACGGTTCTCGATGGCTGTCTGCATGCTGGCATCGTCGGGCGAAAGGCTGGAAAGGATGTTTTCCTTATCTTCGTCGGCCAGGGTGATTTCGCTTTCGATGGGAAGTCCGCAGAGCTGGCAGAGCAGCATTTTCGAAAGCACCAGTCCGTCCTGGGCCTGTGTGAGTTTCATCTCGGCCTCGTTGACCTTCACCTTCACCTTCAGTCCGTCGGCCTGTGTGGCTACTCCCTCGGCAATCATCTTCTGCACGTCGTTATCTAGTTTCTCCACCACTTCCAGGTATTTGGCGGCCAGCTTTTCCTTCTGCCTGATGCTGACTACCTGCCAGTAAGCCTGGTCGATGTTGTAGAGCGTGTTCTGAAGTGTCGACTCCGAGCGCTGTGCAGCAAGATGTTCGGCGTGGTCGGCAATGTTGTTGGCTGCCGTGATGGCACCGCCCATGTAGATGGGTTGCCTGAGCATCACCGATACCCCAAACATGTGGCGGTTGTCGGTGTGGAAGGCATCAACCACTTCCTGTCCGAGACCGTTGAGCATGCCGACGGTGGTCTGTCCGAAATCGGCGCCCACCTGCTGCATGATGGCACCCATCTGCTGGGCCTGCTGTACGGTCATGAGTCCCTTCTGTACCAGACTGCTGATGTAGGCGCCCATATCGGGGGTGGTGCTTGCCATCGTGGTGCCGATGTTGCTGAGGGCGGTCTTCTGGTCGTCGCTGAGAATCGAAACCTGCTTGCTCATGTATTCGTAGCCACCGAGGGCACTCACCTTGGGCAAGTATTTGGTGCGCAAGGCCTTGCGGGTGTTGAACGCCACTTCCTGTTTCAGTTTGGCCGCGCTCATCTGCTTGTTGTTGCGCAATGCCATTGAGCGGCAGCTGTCGAGTGTGAGCAGCTGTTGGGCTTCCGTCTGGATGGCGGCGAATGTTGATTGCAGGAACACCATTGCCAGCATCAGTCCGTATTTTCTGAACCTCTGCCTTTCGAAGACGTAGCAATTGCCCATCTCCGAAAGCATGTGCAGTTCATTGTTTCTTGTCATTTACTTGTTTTTAAAAACTATGATTTAAATTCGAATGGTATGCTATTTGAAGGAGAAACTCCTGGAGCCGATGAGGCTTCCCTCAGAGAATATGCTCACCTGGTAGGTGCCGTCGCTGAGGAATTCCTGCACATCCCAGTAGGTTGTCACAGGCGTTTCTTTTCCTGTGTATTCAATCTGCTTGCGCATGGAGTATTGCAGCGAGCGGTTTTCGTAGGCGAATGTGCCGCCCTGGGTGAGCACCGTTCCGCTGGGGGTGGTGATGCGCACGTAGATCTGGCGCACTCCGTTCTTGGCCGTCACGTTCTTGGCCAGCGAGAAGTCCACTTGCAGGTTCTTGGCTTTTTTCAGACGGTTGGTCTCTTTGCCGCGCTTGTCGAGCAGTTTCATCTGGAGGTTGTTGACATCCAGCTGCGAGGCGATGGCCACTTTCTGCGAGAGGTCTTCGTTGTTGGCATTCAGGGAATCTATCTGCTTGGTCGATTCTTCCAGCTGTCCCTTCACCATCATGTTCTCGGCCTGAAGGTTTTTGTTCAGGCGGTTCAGCGAGTCAATCTCGAGGACATAGCTGCGGATGACGGCACGGCACGTGGCCAGTTCTTTCTTCAGACGCGTAATCTCGGCGGCATCGGTGGCTTTCACCTGCTGCAGCTCCTTGAGCAGTTCCTGAGTGCGGAGCTGTTCCTTGGTGAGCTGGGCCACGATGGAGTCGTTGTTGATTTGCGTCTTCATCTCGCTATATTGGCGTGCAAACTGCTCGTACTCGTTTTCCATTTCTTTCTTGTCCAGTTCGGCCAGTTCCTGCATGGCCGCATTTTCCTGCTTTTGGTTGTCGAGCTGAATGAAGAGATATCCTATGGCCCCCAGCAAAAGCAGGCCCAGGACGATTATCGGAATAAGAACTTTCTTTTTCATTTAGCAATATATCTTCCTTAAAATATTATGCAAAATTATCCTTTTCTTCTAAAAAGTCAAAGGAAAAAGCATAGAAAAGCTTTCGAGAAAAATAAATTTAATATTTTTTACCGAAAAAACAATCAAATTTAATTCTTTTTGCTTATATTTGTGGCGTTAAAACTGTAGCTATGAAAAAGAACGGTTTCTGGTATAATGCGTTCCATCTTTACTATGATGGTTTCCGGCAAATGACACTGGGCAAGACGCTCTGGCTCATCATCGGCATCAAGCTCTTTATCATGTTTGCCATACTGAAGGTGTTCTTTTTCCCCAATTTCCTCAAGCAGAATGCCAAGGATGGCAACGAGGCCGAATTCGTGGCAACCGAGTTCGTGGAGAGAAGCACCGGGGAATAGGCTGCGTTTGTGTAATATTAAAATGTAAATCATCAATCAATATTAAAATGAGCAACATTCTGTTATCCATTGACGCCGGTACGATAGAATGGTCGAGGGCACAATTCGCTCTGACTGCCATCTATCACTGGCTTTTTGTCCCGCTTACGCTGGGACTGGCGGTTATCATGGGAATCATGGAAACCTGCTATTATCGAACGAATGATGCGTTTTGGAAACGCACGGCCAAGTTTTGGCAGAAACTCTTCGGAATTAATTTCGCCATGGGCGTGGCCACTGGTATCATCCTGGAGTTTGAATTCGGAACCAACTGGAGCAACTATTCGTGGTTCGTGGGCGACATCTTCGGTGCGCCGCTGGCCATCGAGGGCATCGTAGCCTTCTTCATGGAGAGTACCTTTGTGGCTGTGATGTACTTCGGATGGAACAAGGTGTCGCGCGGTTTCCATCTGGCTTCCACCTGGCTGACGGGACTTGGCGCCACCATCTCTGCCTGGTGGATTCTGGTGGCTAATGCCTGGATGCAATGCCCCGTAGGCTGCGAATTCAATTCCGACACGGTGCGTAACGAAATGGTCTCTTTCCTCGATGTCGCCTTGTCGCCGTTTGCCGTGATGAAGTTCTGCCACACGGTTATTTCTTCGTGGATTGTCGGAGCCGTGTTCGTGGCTGCCGTGAGCTGCTGGTATCTGATGAAGGGGCGCGAAACGAAACTGGCGCTGAAGAGCCTGCGTATCAGCGCAATGGTTGGTCTTGTGGCTTCTCTGTTGGCTGCTGCCACTGGTCATATTTCGGGTGAGCAGGTGGCCCAGAAACAGCCCATGAAGCTGGCCGCCATGGAGGCGCTCTATAACGGTGGCGTTGACCAAAGCCTGACGGCTGTGGCATGGGTGAATCCTTTCAGTCAGCCCGACTATTCCGTTGAGCAGGAACCGCCGCTTCGCATTGCCATGCCTTATGCCCTTTCCATCATGGCCACCCGCGACCCGCATGGCTACGTGCCGGGCGTCAACGATTTGCTGAACGGCTACATCAGACCCGACGGAAGCAAGGAACCTTCGGCCGACGAGAAAATCGAGAGCGGCAAGAAGGCCATCGTGGCACTGGCTGCCTATCGCAAGGCCAAGGCTGCAGGCGATGATGCTGCGGCAAAGGTGCAGGCCGGCATCATAGCCGACAACTTCAAGAACTTCGGCTACGGTTACATCAAGGACAAGAGCGAGCTGGTGCCCTATATCCCCGTCAATTTCTGGGCCTTCCGCCTGATGGTGGGGCTGGGGTGTCTGTTCATCCTTTTCTTTGCCGTTGTTCTCTTTATGGACTGGCGCAAAAAGGACATTGCCAATCTGCCCAAGTGGCATTATCTGGTGGCCATTGCCCTAGTGCCGTTGGGATACGTAGCTTCCGAGAGCGGATGGCTCGTGGCAGAGTTCGGACGCCAGCCCTGGACCATTCAGGACATGCTGCCCGTATCGGCTTCGGTCAGCGACATTTCGGCCGGTTCGGTGGCCCTCACGTTCTTCATTTTCCTCGCGCTCTTCACGACCATGCTTGCCGTGGAAATCAATATCATGCTCAAGCAGATCAAGAAAGGACCGGAGGCAGAAGAGTAATTCGGTTAGTGAACATGCAATGTGAACCTGTAACTTAAATTAATTAGCAATATGTCATACGTTTTTTTGCAACAATATTGGTGGTTCCTCGTTTCTTTGTTAGGCGCCCTGCTCGTGTTCCTGATGTTTGTTCAGGGAGCCAACTCCCTGGTGGGTTCTCTCGGGCGCACTCCCGAAGGCCGTCGGATGGTGTTCAATTCCACGGGTCGCAAGTGGGAAATCACGTTCACCACGCTGGTTACCTTCGGCGGAGCCTTCTTCGCTTCGTTCCCGTTGTTCTACAGCACCAGTTTCGGCGGTGCCTATTGGGTGTGGATGCTCATCCTGCTCACGTTTGTGCTGCAGGCCGTCAGCTATGAGTTCCAGAACAAGCTGGGCAACTTTCTCGGCCCCAAGACTTTCCAGTTCTTCCTCGTTCTGAACGGTGTGCTCGGCCCGTTCCTTATCGGATGTGCCGTGGCCACCTTCTTCGAAGGGAGCAACTTCATTGTGACGAAGGAGAACCTGATTGATTCCGGCGCGTTCACTCCCATCATCAGCCGTTGGGCAAATGCCTCTCACGGACTCGATGTGCTGCTCAATCCCTGGGTACTGGTGTTTGGCCTTACTGTGATGTTCCTTGCCCGCACGCTGGGCATACTTTATGTGATGAATAATGTTGCCGACGAGGACATCCGTTCCCGAGGTTCGGTGCGCATCATCGGCACCGCCGTTCCTTTCCTGGTACTCTTCGTGGCATGGCTCGTCCACTTGCTGATGAAGGACGGTTTTGCCGTGGGCGAGGGTGGTGCCATAGTGATGGAACCTTTCAAGTATGCCCATAATCTGCTCGACATGCCCTTGCTATTGGTTCTGCTGCTGATAGGAATCGTCGGGGTGCTTTGGGGAATCGGAATCACCGTATTCAAGAACAGCAACAAAGGCATTTGGCCAGCTGGTGTGGGAACGGTTGTAACGGTGCTCTGCCTGCTGCTTTGTGCCGGGTGGAACAACACGGCCTACTATCCTTCTAATGTTGATTTGCAGAGTTCGCTGACCATTCAGAATTCGTGTTCTTCGGAGTTTACACTCAGCACGATGGCCGTCGTGTCGTTGCTTATACCTTTTGTTCTGGCATATATCGTATATTGCTGGTACTCACTTGATAAGAAGAAAATTACGAAGGACGAAATACTTCATGGCGAAGCCTATTGATATGATGAAGAAAGTGTTGATTATGGCGGTTATTTGTGTCGTTGCCCTGACGGCAAAGGCACAAGAACCGCGCCCTGTTGTGCAGTTGTTAACCGACAGCGGAACGGTGAAAATTGAGCTCTACAACGAGACTCCGCTCCATCGCGACAACTTTCTGAAACTGGTGCGCGAAGGTTTCTACGATGGCGTCCTTTTCCATCGTGTCATTTTTGGATTCATGATTCAGACGGGCGACAGCCTTTCGAAGCATGCCGAGCCTGGAAAACTATATGGCGACGGGCGTTACGAGACGTATAAGATTCCTGCTGAGATACGCTATTCAGAAATCGTTCACCGGCGCTGGACGGTGGCGGCTGCCCGCGAGGACGATGCCAAGAACCCCGAGCGTGAGTCGTCGATGTGTCAGTTCTACATTGTCTATGGCAAACGTTTCAACGATGACATGCTCGACGAACAGCAGGAGCGGCTCGACAAGGAAACGGGCGGCACCGTTAAGATGACGCCCGAAGTGAGGGAAATCTACAAGAAATATGGCGGAACTCCTCATCTCGACGGACAATATACTGTGTTCGGCGAAGTGGTTGAAGGCAAGGACGTGGTAGATAAAATCCAGCGCGTAGAAACCGATGCCAATGCCCGCCCCTTGGGTGATATCCGCATTCTGAAGGCTACGGTTGTTGAACCATAGTCGTCAGAACGTGCAGGGAAGAGCCAGCAGCTGATAGTAGAGCGTGCGGGCCATGCGCTGATGTCCGCGGTCATTGGGGTGCAGGCGGTCGTACTCGTGTCCGTAGTAGTTGTCTTCTTCGTGCATGGGGTAGAGACCGCTGGTGGCATTCCAGTCAATCACGGGAACTGCCCAGATGTTGCCAGCCTCTTTCACGCTTTCCACGAAGTCGCCGATGAAGTTTCCGTTTTCGTTGGCAAAGTCTTCTGTCGGTTGCCAGTTCTTCTCGTTAGCATAAAAACGGGCGCGGTGAATGGGCGTGAGCAGCACGATTTGCTTCTCGGGATACATGCGCTTAACCGAGTCGAGCGCCGTGTTGATGCGACCGCGCAGTGTGTTTTCGTCAAAGCTGAACGTGCGGTGGCGGCGGACTTCCCAGTGTTTGGTGCTTCCGCCGTGGGCATAGAGCACCGAGTCGTCTTTCACCTCATACCATTTTCCGATGGGAACGCTGTTGTTCCAGTCGTTGGTTCCCATGAAAATGAAAATGGCGTCCACATCGTCGCCGTGTTCTTCCTTCAGCTGGTTAGCCTGATGGATTACATCGTTCCATTGTCTTCCGCTGACGCCATATACAAAAGGCTCAATGCCAAGCCATTCTTCTAACCATCCCCAGTATTTCTTTTTCGCGGCACTGTTGCGTGGGTCGGTTATCGAGTCGCCCAGATAGGCCACCCGTTTTCCTTGCCATGGATGTTCAAAGAAGGTCTGTGCCATGGCATTCATACCCAGCATCATGCATACCGTTAAAAAGAAAATTCTCTTCTTCATATTGATTTTTGTTTTTAATTTGTTTGGCAGTTTCCTGTATTCTAATTCCTTTTGGATATTATAGCCCAATTAAATAGGCTTGTTTTAAATTGCTGCAAAATTACAAATTATTCGGATAAAACCAACCATTGAACTCCCTTTTTCTTCTTTTTAACTGTCTTGTGGCAAATACTCGGAATGTATATCCCCTGTTTTTCAACTTAAGTGTCCATCAGATTGTTCCTTTTTAACCAACGCATCAATCCCATCTGCCCATCGGAAAAGTTGCTTCCGTTGGGCAGAAGTTTGCAAATGAACCTTCAGTTTCTTTACTTGACTACTTTCTTGCCGTCGTGGATATAGATGCCATGCTGAGGCGAGATAATGGACTGGCCGTTAAGGTTGTACCATCGGCTTTCCTGCTTTTTGCTGTTCTGGAGTTCATTGATTCCAGTGGCCCCAGTTGTGCATGCAAAGTTGAACTGGCGGGTAAGTGAGATGCCGTCTTCCGTGGCTGTAACTTTAATGGAAAACAGGTTCTCGCCTGTAGGAGTGACAATAAGCAGGTTGCCGTTGATTGTTCCTTCCATGCCATCGGTTATGGTGTAGGATGGAGCGGAATATCCCGCAAACCAATCGCCAAGATTGATTTCCGTACTTTCGGCCACTTGGTAGTTTGGCTCGGCCATCCAGTTGAGGTAGTCTTCAAGGTTAGTATAGCCGTCGCCGTCGGGGTCTTCGTTGTTATCGGCATTATAGGCATTGGTTCCCTTCAGCTCTTCAAACCAGTTGGGCATTCCGTCTTGATCGGTGTCCCAGTCAGATGGCCGGCTCTCAGTGGTGATGCCGAGTTTTTCCAAATCAAATCCTTCGCAACCATTGTCTTCTTCAGAATCTATAAGACCTTTCTTTCCTGAACGGCTACCCACGGTTGAGGTGGTGC
This sequence comes from Prevotella sp., assembly GCA_017508965.1. Classification (GTDB taxonomy): domain Bacteria; phylum Bacteroidota; class Bacteroidia; order Bacteroidales; family Bacteroidaceae; genus Prevotella. The sequence goes on from JAFWQT010000099.1 coordinate 15,541, forward strand.
CGTTGAGTGCCTCACGGACCATGCGCTTGTCGTGGTTGTCAAAGCGGGGTAGGGTGCAGCCGGCATCGGAAAGTACGTTCTTGAAGGCGGCCTGTGCCGATTCGGCGTTGCCTTCGGGATTGAAGAATGCGAACGGTGAGGTGGGTAGCGGGTCCCAGTCAACCACTTGTCCGCCCGATGTGCTGTATTTGTAGGTCGTGCCTCTTTTGTCTTCAGTTAGCTTTCCGTTGTTCTTCTCCTGGCGGACATTGCCGCTTACATATACGCTCTGCGTCCCTTTTCCGGTGCCTTCCAACTGGAGATTTACCAGTGTAGACTGGCTGGTGGCAGGTCCTATCTTGTAATAGTTGTTCACGAAATTCATCTCGTGGGTTCCGCCGTCTGTGGCGCGTCCGCCCCAGTTATAGACCACATTATTATATATGTCGTGGTGGCCGTCGTAATATCCGCTGCCGTCGAGCCCGCCTGATATACTCCAGTTTCGGCCTTCGCAATGGGCAAGCAGGTTGTGGTGGTAGCTTCCGCAGATGCCGCCCATCTCACCGCCTCCGATAGTTGCGGCATAGCCGTGGGCTGTTCCGTCGCTATAGTTGGGATGTCCTGCCACGTTGAGTGCTTCGCTGATGAGCGTGTGCTGTAGAGTAAGGCTCTTGCCGCCTCTCGAGGAGAAAGCTTCGTCGATAGTCCACGAAATGGAGCAATGGTCCATGATGGAATGGTCGTTGCCCGCCATGCCGAGTCCGTCGAGTCCGATGTTGTCGGGGTCCTCACCGCTGATGTGCCCTCGTCGGCTGCGAATAAATCGTGTGATGCCGTCGCTGGCCATTCCGAAGGGCGCTCCTCTTAGCATGATGCCTGCTCCGGGGGCGGTCTGTCCGGCTATAGTGACAAATTTATCGCCACATGTGAGTCGGCTTTTCAGATGGATTTCGCCCGACACATCGAATACGATAGTGCGCGGCCCGCTCACTTTCTTGATGCCATAGCGGAAAGAACCTTCGATGGGGGAGGCGTCGTCGCCGTTGTCTTCCAGATTCGTGACGTGATAGACCGTGCCGCCACGGCCGCCGATGGCATATTTGCCATAGCCTTCTGCACCAGGGAATGCCAGGTGGCGCGGGCGGAATGTCCAGAGTGTGCCCTTGCTGATTTCGCCATTGGCCATCTCTTCATCGATGCGCCAGTAGTAGGTAGTCATCGAGGAGAGCCCGCCGACGGTATAGTTGTCGTTTGTTGTGCTGCCTATTTCAGATAGGTTTTCCGCTGAAGAACCGAACACTACGTGGTGTTTGACGGCTGAGGTGGCCGGTGTCCATTTCAGAGTAACTGTTCCGGCATCGGCGTCTACATGATAGTCCGTATTGGCGGGATAAGGTTCCTGGGCGGTTTTCATGTTGTCCACGACGTCGAATGCCAGGGCGTTGATGGTGACCGAAGTGGTTCCGTAGGAAGTGCCGCTCACTGGTTTGGAAAGATAGGAAACGGTGACGCTTTCGCCCTCGTTCACCTGAAACTCCACAAACGACTGTCCGCAGGTGACGGTCGAGACATCTCGGTTGGTTTGCTTAATGTCAGTCATAACGACGTTACCGTTCACAAGCACATCAATATCGGGGGCATTCAGCCCCTCAAAGTTGTTGTGATAGGCCTGCAACGTGTGCGTTCCGGCAGAGAGCCCGCTGATTTTGACGTCAATCTTGACAGCTCCGCTTGTCACGATGTCGTGGCCGTTTTGATAACCCACCAGCCCGTCGCCGATAAGCTTGTATCCTTTATTCTCCACACCATCCTTCCAATAGTTGCTAGAAACGTATCCGCCGGCATAGTTGTCATCGCAGCTGATGGCGAGCGTGACACCGTCGAAAGTGCCTATGGCTTCCTTGGTGTCGGTAACAGTCCAGGGGGAATAGCCTGTTTCTGTACTTACTTGTTCGTTTCGGCCGGGTTTGTTGAAATCGATTTTTTGAGCAAACAGTCCGCAGACAATACTGATTGCCGTAATGGTCAGAAGGAGTCTTTTTTTCATCTTTTATATCCTTTTCTTTATTTTAGAACGTTTTTTTTATTTGTCGTACTCATTAATAAACCTGATTTATTTTTCTTTTCCTTTTTATTATATTAATAAGGTATAGCCTGAATATAGAGTCCTATTTTGTACGAAAACAAGAAAACTTTAAGTTTTTTCTAAAAAATGTGCCCAAAAGTTTTGTGGGTTCCGGAATTTGTTGTACCTTTGCATCCGCTTTCGCCTCAAAACTTCGGTTTTCGTATGGCGTGGCGATAGTTCTTTGAACAGATTTACATAGACAGAGAAGTAGTAGTACAAGAAGCAGGTGCCGCCTGTTTTGTTTAACTGGTGGCATTTGGGTAAACGAACCGTTAGATTCATTTTTTCTTAGATTACGGAACCGTCCTGAGACAGACAACATTTGATCCGGCTGACCGGCTATCCGGCTATCCGGCTCATTATACAGACATTTTTACAATGGAGAGTTTGATCTTGGCTCAGGATGAACGCTAGCTACAGGC
>JAFWQT010000100.1 GCA_017508965.1 Prevotella sp.
GAGCGCTCAGACGTTTTCTTCCGAGCGCTCAGACGTTTTTTTCCAAGCGCTCAGACGTATATAGAAAAGGTACACTGTCCGAAACCCGTCAGTGCAGAAAAAAAATCGAAATAATTTAGTAGATTTGTTTTGGCTTCAGCATTTTTTTCGTAACTTTGCAGCGCAAAGAGAACAACGGTAGTGCCGCGCCGTCACGACGACGGTGCGAAGCACGCAAGGGAATGCGGTGTGAATCCGCAGCTGTACCTGCAACTGTAATCCTCTTCTTTTAAGGCTGTCCATCCATGCCACTGACCCTCTGGGACGGGAAGGCGGACAGACCGGGGAAAGCCAGGAGACCTGCCGTAAGAAACGAATCTCTTCCAAACAGAAAAAGCGCACGCTCAGGAAAAAGCGCAGCGAAAAGCAGACTTAAATGAGGATACGAAGAGTCGCCGTAGGGCTGGCATTGCTATGCTGTGCCGCTATGGGTCGCAGTCAGGACGTATTGCTCAGCGACACACTGGAAACGGTGGTCGTCACGGGCACCGGCACGAAGCACCTGCTGAAGGACGCTCCCGTCGAGACGGAGGTCATCAGCGGGCGCACACTGCGTCAGTATGGCGGACAAAGTCTCGAGGACATCCTGGGAAGTCTGTCGGCCTCGTTCGCCTTCAACGAGGGCGACATGGGCAGCCAGATGCAACTGAACGGCCTCGGCAACTCGTACATTCTCGTACTCATCGACGGAAAGCGCCTGACGGCCCACAACCCCACAACCCCCTCAACCCCTTCAACCTCAAAACGCGAGATAGCAAAAGCTAAGCGTTTAAAAACTTTATTATCCGCTATTGGAGCAAATGGCTCAAATCTGAGAGCCTTGATGGAATCGATGCAGAGAAAGGATAGAAAAGGATTTGTGAGCACATATATTGTGCCAAACATAGAAGCAGGTTATATTGCGATGCTTTATCCTGAGGCTCCTAATCATCCAATGCAATCATACTATCTGACTAAGAAAGGCAGAGAGTTATTGGAACAACTCTATTTGCCGAAAGGGTTGTCTATAAAGTTGTCTAAAGGGGTATCTAAAGGGGTGTCTAAAGGGGTGTCTGATAATAAACTTAAAAGCATCAATTCCCTCGATAGAGATGGTCCTGCTGGTCATGGGCATTGGATTGTAACAGATGCTTAGTGTCGCAAATATGGTGCATAAGGTATAAAAGATATTGTAAAAGTAGATGCAGTAGAAATGCTATCAAGCTGTAAGTGTACCAAAGGAATTATGACTGGAAGCACGTTTGTGGCCTTCAATGAAAGATGTTATACAGCGGAAATGACAGCTATATAACCCGTAATAAATCGGATTTTATTGTAAATTTGCAGCAAAATCCGACTAAAGTATTAGTTGTATTCGGAATTTATTGTAAATTTGCAGCAAAATCCGAATAGATATGGAGCGTTACAAAATACTACATTCAGTCGGCTTTTTCCTTAGACAGCGATGAGAAGCGGCAGCAAGAACTAAGGTCGCTCCTCAAAGTCGACGACAGCTTCCAGAAGATCGTCATTACAGGTAGCGACATTTCCGCTTATACCGACGCCAAAGGCATTCGCTTCATAGGACTCTACCAATTCCTGCTCTCTGGCATTTAGTGGCATTTCTAAGTGACCGGTGGAATAGGTTCGGTACTGAGTGGGTGCAAATGTGGTGCATAAGGTAAAAAGAAAACCGGCAAGTGATTGAAATGTCATCACTTGCCGGTTTTTAGTGTGATCCGCTTGGGGCTCGAACCCAAGACCCCAACATTAAAAGTGTTGTGCTCTACCAGCTGAGCTAGCGGATCTTTCCAACTCTCCTTTACGGGAAAAGCGGTGCAAAGGTACAACGAATTTTTGAAACGGCAAAATTATTCGTCGGTTTTTTATAAAATTGTTCGCGACGGACTCTCAATCACTCAGCGTTTTGCGGATTTTGTTCTTCAATGAACGTTTCGGGAGCTTTCTGAACCGCTTGTTTCTTGTCTTTTGTTGCTTTGGGCGGGTCAGGCTCGTCTTCTTCCTTGGTGACATAGCGCTTGTAGTAGGCTATGACGAGGGTGGTGAGGGGCAGGGCGACGATGAGGCCGATGAATCCTAACAGGGCTCCCCATACGGAGAGGCTGAGAAGGAGTATGGCGGGGTTGAGACCCATGGCTTTGCCCATGATTTTCGGGGTGATAATCATGTCGATGATGACCTGGACGATGATGAACACTGCAACGGCCGAGATGAGGATAATCCAGAAATTCTGACCGGTGTCGATGGACTTCAGGAGGGCCAGGAAGACGGTGGGGATGAGTGCAAATGTGTGCAGATAGGGCACCATGTCCATGATGCCGATGAGTATGCCCAGACCGATGGCCATGGGGAAGTCGATGATGGTGAATCCGATGCAGAACAGGATGCCCATGGAGAGGGCTACGAGTCCTTGGCCGCGGATGTAGTTGTTGAGTGCCTTTTCTACGTCCTTCATGAGCTCCTGCCAGAATGGGCGTACTTTCTTGGGGAAGATACGTATCCAGTTTTCTGTCAGATATTCGTAGTCGAGCAGGATGAAGAACATGTATAATAAGGTAATCATCGAACCGATGATGCTGATGATGATGGTGGCACCCTGGCCGATAAACCTGAATACATGGGGCATGGCCTCGCGTATTCCCTTGGTGAAGTCTTCGCTCTTCACGATGTTGGTGATTTCCTTGGCGTTCTCGTTAATCCATTGCTGTATGGTGTCGGGAATGCTGGTGATGTGGGCTGTCTTGTGGATATAGGCCGTCATGAGGTTGCCCAGCTTGCTGAACTGCTCGATCATTGGCGGAATGATGAGCCAGACGACGCCCGCCACAATGGCCGTGACGAAGATGAGCGTGACAATGATGCTGAGGGCGCGCGTGGGCACATGCAGCCGGTACTGCACGAACTTCACGATGGGGTAGAGCAGGTAGGCGATGAGCCACGCCACGAAGAACGGAAGCAGCACCGTGCCGAGATAGTTGAGCGCGAAGAGCACCGAGACAATCAGCAGGGCGATGAGTGCCCAGCGGATGAAACGGTCGAATGTGATTTCCTTTTCAAACATTATAGTTAAGTGAAGAGTGAAGAATTTTGCGATTAAGCGAGAGTAGAACCAAGCTTGCTTGAGTTATGCCGAGCGGGAGCAAAATCGACGCATGGCGTCAATGAAGAATCTTATTCGTGCTTTTCTTCTTCTGCTCTCACCTTTTGATAGCATTCACGGCAGAGGGGCTCGTATTCCTGGGTTTCACCGAGTAGCACGCGCTTGTCGCTCTGCACGAGCCTGTGGCTGACGTAGGCCAGCGAACCGCATTTCACGCAGATGGCATGCACCTTGGTCACTTCGTCGGCAATGGCGCACAGGGCGGGGATGGGACCGAAAGGAACGCCCCTGAAGTCCATGTCGAGTCCGGCCACGATGACGCGCACGCCACGATTGGCCAGTTCGTTGCATACGTTGACAAGCCCTTCGTCGAGGAACTGTGCCTCGTCGATGCCCACCACGTCGATGTCGCTAGCTAGCAGCAGAATGCTTGCCGATGACTCGATGGGGGTGGAGAGGATGGCGTTCTGGTCGTGGCTGACCACCTCTTCCTCGGAATACCGTGTGTCGATGCTTGGCTTGAATATCTCGACGCGCTGGCGCGCAAACTTGGCACGCTTGAGTCGTCGAATGAGTTCTTCGGTCTTGCCTGAGAACATCGAGCCGCACACCACTTCTATGCGTCCTGGACGATGGACTTCTCCCTCTAAATAATTTGTCATAATTATGCTCTTTGAATTGCAAAGTTACGAAAAGTCGAGCGCAAAACAAAGAATTTTATTCTTTTTTTGCTGAGACGTAACAAATTCGCCTTCTTTGAAGGCAAAGTTAGCAAAACGTTTTAAAAATTGCAAAGAAATGATTGTTTTTTTTGCTTAGTATGAATAAATAAATTACTTTTGTACTTTGAAATGGGCATCTTGTATATCATTCCCACTCCTGTGGGGAATATGGAAGACATGACGCTGCGGGCTATCCGCCTGCTTCGTGAGGCCGACCTTGTGCTTGCTGAAGACACTCGGACGAGCGGGAAATTGCTGAAGCATTTCGACATCAAGAACCATCTGATGTCGCACCATAAGTTCAACGAGCACGGCACTTCGGCAGGAATCGTGGAGAGGCTGAGGGCAGGGCAGACAGTGGCACTCATCAGCGATGCCGGTACGCCCGGAATCAGCGACCCTGGGTTCTATCTGGTCAGGGAGGCTGTGGCTGCAGGCGTTGAAGTACAGACCCTGCCGGGTGCCACGGCATTTGTGCCGGCGCTGGTGTCGAGCGGACTGCCGTGCGACCGTTTCTGCTTCGAAGGCTTTCTGCCGCAGAAGAAAGGGCGGCAGACGCGGCTGGAGTCGTTACGTGAAGAGCGGCGCACAATGGTTTTCTACGAGAGCCCCTATCGCGTGCTGAAGACATTGCAGCAGTTTGCCGAGGTGTTCGGCCAGGACCGACCAGTGAGCTGTTGCCGTGAGATTTCAAAGATTCACGAGGAAAGTGTGCGCGGTACGCTGGCCGAGGTGATAGCACATTTCAAGGAGCACGAGCCCAAGGGCGAGTTCGTCATCGTGCTGGGTGGTGCTGAGAAGGAATCGAAGGAAAAGTGTAAAGAAGAATAGTTCGTTAAGAATTTTAGAATATTGTTTAATAATAATCATAGCTTTTATGAAGAAATTAATGTTTTTTGCCCTCTGCCTGGTTGCAGTAGTGGCTTGTAAGAATGAAAAGCCGGCTCCGCAGTTGGCAAACATCGCCCAAACCGACTCCCTGCAGCGGATTATTGCCCAGAAGGACAATGAGATTAACGACATGATGGGAACCCTGAACGAAATTCAGGAAGGCTTCCGTCAGATTACAGAGGCTGAGAACCGCGTGACGCTGGCTCAGTCGGGTGAGAGAGCCGACAAGGCCCAGCAGATTCGAGAGAACATCCAGTTCATCTCCCAGCGCATGAAGCAGAACAAGGAACTGATTGCCAAGCTGCAGAAGCAGCTGAACGCTAGCTCGGTGAAGGGTTCTGAACTGGCCAAGACCATAGAGAGCCTGACCGCCCAGTTGGAGGAGAAGGGACAGCAGCTGCAGCAGTTGCAGGCTGAGCTCGACTCGAAGGATATCCACATCAGCCAGCTCGACGAGACCATCAACAACCTGAACACTAACGTGTCGAACCTGCAGGAGGAAAGCACGCAGAAGACTGAGGTGATTAACACTCAGGACAAGCAGCTGAACACGGCCTGGTATGTGTTTGGCACTAAGAGCGAGCTGAAAGAGCAGAACATCCTGGTGAAGGGAAAGGTGCTGCAGGGCAACTTCAACAAGAACTATTTCACCAAGATTGACATCCGTCAGGATAAGGAAATCAAGCTCTATTCGAAGTCGGCCGAGCTGCTGACAGCCCATCCCGGCGGCAGCTATACGCTGACACGCGATGCCAACGGACAGTATGTGCTGCGCATCACTAATCCGCAGATTTTCTGGAGCACATCAAAGTATCTGGTGATTCAGGTGAAATAAAGGTTATCTGAGACCTTTGAAAAAACTGACCATAAGCTGGCGACATTCTTCTTCGAGGATGCCGCCAGTTATTTTTGACTTCGGATGAAGCGCCTTCGGGGCATAGATGCTATATCCGCGCTTGGGGTCGCTCGTTCCGAAAACGATTCGGGGCACCTGTGCCCAGCCAATGGCACCGGCGCACATCACGCAGGGCTCCACCGTCACGTAGAGCGTGCAATCGGTGAGGTACTTCCCGCCCAGCTGGTTGGCAGCCATGGTGATGGCCTGCATCTCGGCGTGGGCAGTCACGTCGGTAAGCGTCTCCGTGAGGTTATGAGCGCGGGCGATGATGCGGTCTTTGCATACCACCACGGCACCGATGGGAATTTCTCCGGCATCGCAGGCCGCCTGTGCTTCGTCGAGGGCCCGGCGCATATAGAACTCGTCTTTCTTAAGCTGTTCTTCTGTATTTGTCATTTTCAGCAGCAAAGGTACGAATTAGTGAGCACAAAACCAAATAGAACTTGTTCTAATTTGTTTTGTCGAGCGCAAGTAACTTCTAGAAAGGTATGAATTAGTGAGCACAAAACAAAGCATTATTGCTTTTTTTGTCGAGCGTGAGTACCTTCGATGAGTTTTACTCAGCAAAAATACAAAAAACTTTTTGAAATCTCGCATAATTATTGTAATTTTGTCTTCTGAATAATGTCAATCACGCTGAGTATGATAAAAACATTCTATGTGAAAGAGACCGACAGCACGAACGACTATCTGAGGCGCTACACACCAGCCGATGATGAGGAGATGACCGTCGTGTGGACGGATTTCCAGCTGAAGGGGCGCGGTCAGGGCTCTAACAGTTGGGAGAGCGAGGTCGGCAAGAACCTCACTTTCAGCATCCTCATCCATCCCCACGACATACTTGCCCGCGACCAGTATATCATCTCGATGGCTGTTGCCGTGACCATGCACAGGTTTCTCTCGCGTGAACTCAGCAAGGAGGTGTATATTAAATGGCCCAACGACATCTATGTGGGCGATTTCAAGATTGGCGGGATACTGATTGAGAACCGGCTCGGAGGTGAGCATATCAAGGACTGCGTCATCGGCATCGGACTGAACGTCAACCAGCAGGTGTTCACCAGCGATGCTCCCAACCCTATTTCGATGTGTCAGACCGAGGGCCGCGAGTGGGATAGGGAAGAGGTGCTCAGCCAGTTGCTGGATGAGTTTGTCTGGCAGATGGAGCATTTCCGTATCGATAAGATTCGTGAGAAATACCGCAGCCGCCTGTACCGGCGTGAGGGGTTCTATCCCTATCGTGATGCCGAGGGCGACTTCGAGGCCGAGCTTGTTACCGTTGAAGATGACGGGCATCTGGTGCTACGTGACACCTCGGGGCGCGAACGCCGCTATGCCTTCAAGGAAGTGACATTTTTGATTTAAAATAACAACCGGCTATCCGACTATCCGGCTAACCGGTATAATGAAAATAATTATGGCAAGATTTAAAAGAATTCTTTTGAAACTGTCGGGCGAGAGTCTGATGGGAAAGCAGGGGCACGGCATCGACCCCGAGCGTTTGGCTCAGTATGCCGAGCAGATTAAGGAAGTACACGAAATGGGCGTGCAGATAGGCATCGTCATCGGCGGCGGCAATATCTTCCGCGGACTGGCGGGCAGTCAGAAGGGTTTCGACCGCGTGAAGGGCGACCAAATGGGCATGTGTGCCACGGTCATCAATTCGCTGGCCCTCAGTTCAGCGCTGGATGCTGTAGGCGTGAAGAACAAGGTGCTCACAGCCATCCGCATGGAGCCTATCGGAGAGTTCTACACCAAGTGGCGTGCCATCGAGGCCATGGAGCAGGGACTGGTATGCATCTTCTCTGCCGGAACAGGCTCTCCCTATTTCACCACCGATACCGGCTCGTCGTTGCGCGGTGTGGAGATTGAGGCCGACGTGATGCTGAAGGGAACGCGTGTGGACGGCATCTACACGGCCGACCCCGAGAAAGATCCCACGGCCACGAAGTTCACCGACATTACCTATCAGGAGGTCCTGGCGCGCAACCTGAAGGTCATGGACCTCTCGGCCGTCGTGATGTGCAATGACAATCACCTGCCCATATACGTGTTTAACATGGAC
>JAFWQT010000101.1 GCA_017508965.1 Prevotella sp.
GGGACAAGAAAACAAAGAATCAGGTAAATTACAATTGTTCTTTTCATTATCGTCTTAAGTTTTGTTACTAATATTTATTACTTTTGCTAATATTGCATGCTCTGCACAATAATTGTGCATTTGAGAGTTCCGTCCTGCCTCCAAGGCTCCATGGACATATGTGATCTACTGTCAACTCATATGCACGAAAGTGCTGGTGGCAGTCTTCACATTCGTAAAGTCCATTTTCATCAGGAGTCTTTTCTGAGAGCAGGCGGAGTTTGTCATCTTGGGTGAAGAGACGTTTGGGGTCAACTCGACAATTGCCGACAATGCCGAGAATCATAGCTTCGATATCTGCATCTTTAGTTGGTGATAGCCGATAGCCCTCGCTCTTCATAAAGTCGTTGACTTCCTTCCAGATAGCATCTTTATGTTGAAGCCAGATGGCACGGTCTTTCTGATACTTGACGGAGAGTTTGAACTTCAGAACAGGAGAGACTTTCGATTTTTCATTGAATACATCGCGAATAAAGCCGATGTAAGGCTTGATTTTCTTTACTTCATCCTGGAAACTCTCATCTTTATGCAGCTTCACGTATTCATCCAGTTCGTCTTTCTTGGGGAAACGGTATTCGTGGCGCACGTAGTAGATGTACTCCAATAAGTGATACTTATTGTCACCTCGATCGAGTGAAGCTGTTGGTAAAACCCTTTTGGCATCAGCGTTAGTGCGAATGTAGTCTTCGAGTCCTTCGAGGTATTCACCATGATAGAGACCATTTAAAACTTCATAGCGAGAGAGAGGAACACCTAGGGTATTGATGCGTTTGAATATCTCACGTTTTTGTTCTTCTGTCCCGCTACATACAATAATGGTCAATTCTGCATTGTTTACCTTATCCTGTAAATCCGTATCAGAATAACCTTTCCATGTTTTGCCATTATATTGCAGTTCGTTGATTTTGAACTTTCTGATTGCTTCTATACGTTGTTTCCCATCAAGCACCTCCAAGATTCCATCATTATTCTTCCACAAATAGAAAGCAGGTAGAGGTATGCCGTTATACAGGCTGTCGATAACTAATGCCTGTTTATCAGCATCATACACAATAGCGCGTTGTAGTTCAATGTCGCTGATGATTTTGTTATCAGCGACTAAGTCGTATAGTTCTTTTACTGTCATCGTCATAGGCTAATCTTTTTTAATTCGTTTAATAACCATTCTATCCCAAAGTCTGTGATAACGCTTGTTACCTAAAGCTAAATAAAAACGAGTTCCACCTTTTGTATATATAGCATCAGGCTCTACACATTCTTTTATTGGTTTGCCTAACTGCATACTTGAACCAACGATCTCAAACTGATTAGGGTTGTATTTCTGCATAAAAGTGACAGGAACACCCATCTCGCCATAATAATCATCTGGTATATCAGCAACTGCACCCACTTCAATGGCGTCGTAGTTGACGTATTTGGGGTAGTTCTCAGGGTTATCATAATAAGAAGCAGACAAAATCAGTTCTTTGGTCTTGATATCTACCTGCATGTTTGTGTACCACAAACTACTTCTTGGCGTATTATGCTGCTTTGGCAATATCGTGCCATCTGGTCTGAGAAAACCACTCAGATGATAATGATAACCTATGCGGATTTTCTCCTGCTGAAAATGATGGATAATGATTTTCTCAGTAGGAGCCGTCTGAGGTCCTATCACCAAGAACTGCTTACCATTTTTGACAATTAAGTCGATGAATTCATCAAACACACTAAATGGAGGATTAGTAATAATAACATCGTAATAGCTATAGTCAATATCCTGGAATCGTATACCTTTCCCATTATTTGGATTATAACCACAAACGCTGATGGACTTGATTCCCCATTCTTCCGCTTTGCCTAAAAGATAATAGACAAATTGATTCTTTACTAAGTCCATCTGTTTCTCAATCTTTGCTGTTGTGGTTGTTATCTCATCCCTCTTAACAGTTCCACCTTGAATGAAAAGGTCACGATTCAACACATAACCTTCCTCTTTATAGACAATCTCTTCATCATAACTCTCATTCCAATCGCAAGGGCAAAGTATTCGCTTGCCACGTAATTGTGGGAGATATAGACTAACCTCGTCAGCTATATCCTGAAATAGCGTATAATATTCATCGTCACGCCTATTCTTACTGCCTTGTAATCTCTCTGTTCGTTTTACCATTTACAGTTTCACGTTTCTTTGGTTCACACAAATGGGGAGCATCAAAAAGAAACGTGCAGTCAGGCCAATCACCCGTGTCACTATAAGACACAAAGAACGTGGACAATCTTCCTCGTCCACGTCCTTGGGTGTTTGGCCTGACCCGTAAAAGATAGACAAGTCAGACGCCCACGTATCAAGTGGACATCTGCTCTCTATTCTATCTTTTACGTCTATCTGCGGCCAAACTTCAAGGACGTTCTTTCGAATAAATAGCAAATGTTTGCTAAGTTCCCACGAAAATCATTTTCAGCAGATACCTCAGTATTGCCTAAGCACCAAGCCTTGCGACAGGATGCCGTTGCAAAGATAGTAAAAAAACGGCAAATGAGAATAAATTTAGAAAAAAAATTGCTAAAATAGTTTGAAATATTGGATTTTATGATGAAATTTTGCCCTCATAAAGCAAAAGGAGATACAATTATGGCTAGACCTATCAGAGAAACGCCTGTATTGAAAGGCGAGGACGCTTTCAACTTCGAATAGAGGAGGCTGACACAGGCTGGATGTGCATAAGAAATGCTGCCCGATGCTTTCGAGCCCAGAGAGACCAAGCGCAACGCCAACAGCATCCAGGTAAAGGGTGTGTCGTTCAAGGTCGAGGAAGCCAGAACTTCTACCTGTTAAGGGGTCAAGAGACCGGGAAAAGCGATAAATAATGTTAAATCGCAGCAGCAAACAAAGACATATCCCGCTTATGTCAGAGGAAATTAGTACCTTTGCACCCGCTTTTCGGCGTAACCGATGGAGGGAAGCAACGAGTGGCCCGTCTATGTTGCGTTGGAACGATACAGCAATCAAAGGTAAAAAAGTAAAAAGGTAAAAAAATGGATTTAATTAAAGTTGCTGAAGAAGCATTTGCAACCGGCAAAGAGTTTCCTAAGTTCAAGGCTGGAGACACAATTACTGTCGCTTACAAAATTATCGAGGGTTCGAAGGAGCGTATCCAGCTCTACCGTGGTGTGGTGATTAAGATCTGCGGTCACGGTGAGAAGAAGCGCTTCACTGTTCGCAAGATGTCTGGCACCGTTGGCGTGGAGCGTATCTTCCCCATCGAGAGCCCGAACATCGAGAGCATCGAGATCAACAAGATCGGTAAGGTACGTCGCGCTAAGCTTTACTACCTGCGCAAGCTCACTGGTAAGGCTGCCCGCATCAAGGAGAAGCGTCGTCCTGTTACTGTTGAGTAAGAAAGCAAATGAGGTTCCTGAAAAGGGGCCTTTTTTTGTGGATGGGGTTGAGGCGGTTCAGAGGCGGTTCAGACCACCCCTGGCCCCTCCTAACTTAGGAGGGGAAATGGTTACTTATAGTTAGCGTCGGCGCTGGTCTCGCCGTGGATGGCCTTTTGGAACGACTCCCAGTCCTGAAAGCCTGCCAACAGTGAGAGATGATCGAGCGTCTTACGGTCCGGCTTGCGAAGGATTTCCTTCTCAACAGCCTCCAACAGTTTCCTGAGGGCTATGCGTTTCTTTTCCATTACAATATTATATAAGTTTGGTGCAAAGATACTCTAAATTATTCTAATTATCGTGGTAACTCCAAATATTTTTTGTAATTTTGCAGCGAAATTGATTAATAACCCATCAAAATGAAAGAATTAGCCCTCAAGTACGGATGTAATCCGAACCAGAAGCCCTCACGTATCTTTATGACGGAGGGAGAATTACCCATTGAAGTAATCAACGGTCGTCCTGGATATATTAATTTCCTCGACGCCTTCAATGCCTGGCAGCTCGTGAAGGAGTTGAAAGCTGCCACAGGTCTGCCTTCTGCAGCTTCATTCAAGCACGTCTCGCCTGCCGGTGCTGCCGTAGGTCTACCCCTGAGCGACACACTGAAGAAGATTTATTTCGTTGATGATATTCAGGGTCTCGACGAGAGTCCCATCGCCTGTGCCTATGCCAGAGCCCGTGGGGCTGACCGTATGTCGAGCTATGGTGACTTCGTGGCATTGTCAGATACCTGTGATGCCGTTACCGCCAAGATCCTGAAACGTGAGGTCTCTGACGGTGTGATTGCTCCGGACTATACACCCGAGGCCATCGAGATTCTGAAGGACAAACGCAAGGGCACCTATAATGTGATTAAGATTGATCCCAACTACGTGCCTGAGCCCGTCGAGCGCAAGCAGGTGTTCGGCATCACCTTCGAACAGGGCCGTAACGAGATCAAGCTTGACGATGATGCCCTCTTCGAGAATATCCCCACACAGAACAAGACCTTCACGCCAGAGGCCAAGCGCGACCTGATCATCGCCCTCATCACCTTGAAATATACGCAGTCGAACTCTGTCTGTTACGTGAAGGACGGACAGGCCATCGGTATCGGTGCCGGACAGCAGAGCCGTATCCACTGCACCCGTCTGGCAGGCAACAAGGCCGACATCTGGTGGCTGCGCCAGCATCCGAAGGTAATGAACCTGCCGTTTGTGGATGGCATTCGCCGGGCCGACCGCGACAACACCATCGATGTCTATATCTCTGAGGACGAGCACGACGACGTGCTGCGCGACGGTGCCTGGCAGCAGTTCTTCACCGAGCAGCCTGCTGTGCTGACCTTGGAAGAGAAGAAAGCCTGGATAGCCCAGAACACGAAGGTGGCCCTCGGCAGCGACGCTTTCTTCCCCTTCGGCGACAACATCGAGCGCGCCCACAAGAGCGGCGTGGAGTTCATTGCCCAGGCCGGCGGCTCGGTGCGTGACGACCACGTCATCATGACCTGCGACAAGTACGGCATCGCCATGGCGTTTACCGGCGTCAGACTATTCCACCATTAAATAGCCATTATGACAGGAGAAGAGGACTTTCAGAAAATCTTGGAGAACGGCATCTCATTCGGTCGGGGCGGTGACCGCCGCGACCCGAATGAGGGTAAGGTGAAGACCAAGGCCAAGAAAAAGCAGTACATCACCGGAGCGCACGGCTCGGGGTCGGCCCGTCAGAAGGCCAAGTATCGCGAACAGCGTGCGAACCGCAAGCATCGCTAATAGTGTGGGCAGGTTTTCCTGCCCACCTTTTTTATTTTATTCCACGCGCAACACCTGGTCGCAGTAGTCGACGACGGCTAGACGGTGGGTGATGAAGATGACGGTCTTCTGCTTGTCCGACAGGATGTTCTGCAGCAGTTGCCGCTCCGTGTCGGGGTCGAGGGCCGACGTGGCCTCATCGAACAGCATGATGCTGCGGCCACGGAGCAGGGCGCGGCCGATGGCGATGCGCTGGGCCTGGCCCTCGCTGAGTCCGCCGCCAGCCTCGGTGCAGACGGTGTCGAGTCCCTGCGGAAGGTCGGCTACAAAGTCGCCGCAGACGAGGTGGAGGACGCGCCAGAGGTCATCGTCGGTGGCACCGGGGCGGGCAATGAGAAGATTGTCGCGGATGGTGCCGCTGAGCAGGGTGTTGCCCTGAGGAACGTAGACGAAGTTGCAGCGGTGGAGGGGTGAGATTTCCTCAGCCTTGTGCTGATCATAGATGCTGACCTGCCCGGACTTCGGCCGGATGAGGGCCAGGATCAGGCGGACGAGCGTTGTCTTGCCGGCACCCGTCTCGCCGAGGATGGCCGTACACGTGCCGGGACGGAAGTCGAACGACAGGTGGTCGATGACGGGCACCGGGGAGTCCTCGTAGCCGTAGCTGACGTCGTTGAACTTCACGCCGCAGGGCGCTGCCATCTCAACACCTTCGCCCTGCTGCTCCTGCGGGGCCTCCTCCAGCTCCATCAGTCGTTCGGCAGAGGTGAAGACGCTCACGAAGGCGGGAGCCAGGCGGGTCAGGTCGCGGGCTGGTCCTTGGATGCGGTAGACCAGCTGCAGGAAGGCCGTCATCTGTCCGAAGGTGATGGTGCGAGCGCTCAGTCGGACCGCTCCCCAGAGGAAGGCGATGAGATAGCCCAACGAGAAACCGCCGTTGACGAAGAGGTTGCTGGCTATCGAGAACTTGGTGCGCTGGCGCACATGATAGCGCAGTTCCGACTGCGTGTCGCCGAGGCGATCGACCATCTGGTCGCCGGCCTCCAGCGTTTTGATGAGCATACGGTGCTGCACCGTCTCGGTCAGCAGGCTCTGCACCTGACTGTCGCTGTTGCGCACGCGGCGGGTGTACTTCCGCATCTGAGCCACATAGATACGGCTGACGAGGATGAACAGCGGCAGGATGCCCACCGTGATGAGGGCCAGCCACACATCCATCTGGAACAGGTAGAAGAAGGCACCCAGGAAGAGGGCCATGGTTGAGAGCGTGTTGGGCAGCGTCTCGGTGATGAACGTCACCACCGTCTGCACGTCCTGTTCCAGGCGGTTGATGACGTCACCGCTGTGGTGGGTGTCCTTGCTCTGCCATTCGGCACGCAGAAGGCGGTCGAGCATCTGCTGCTGCATCAGGTTCTGAGCCTTGACGCCGAGAATGTTCTTAATCCACACCCGCGAGATGCCCAGTGCAAACTCGGCCAGGATAACGGTTCCCATCAGGGCAACGCCCCAGTAGATGGACCCGGGGACGACACCCGTAGCCATGTCGATGGTGCGCTGCATGGCCCACACCATCAGCAGACTGCACGCCACGCCCAGCATACCGATGGAGGCGTTGAACAACGCCTGCGTGCGGTTGCCGCGCAGCACGCGCCAGAGCCACCTGACGATTTGCCGGATGGTGTACTTGCTTTCCGGGTTATGCAGTTTCTCTATCAGTTTCATCTTCACTACTCACTTTTCACTCTTCACTTCACTCTTCACCCTTCACCCTTCACCTGACATCCGCTCCCCACATCATTTTCTCGCGCAGCGTCGTAAAATACTGGTTGTTGCTGCGCTTCACCACTTGAATATTATAAGGGGCACGGCGCAGGGTGATACGTGTCTCCTCGCGGCACTTCTCTGAGCGGCCGTCGATGGCCACTAAGAACGAGTGGCTGCGGCTCTCGACGTCGAGCGTGACGACCGCCGTGTCGGGAATGACGATGGGGCGGATGTTCAGCGAGTGGGGAGCTACGGCCGTCATCAGCAGCACGCCCGTGCCGGGGACGATGATGGGACCGCCGTTCGACAGCGAGTAGGCCGTAGAGCCGGTCGGCGTCGAAACTATCAGACCGTCGGCCTGGTAGGTGGTCAGGTGCTTGCCGTCGATGCTGGCACGGATGCTGATCATCGAGGCCGTGTCGCGCTTCAGCACGGCCACGTCGTTCAGGGCGCAGTTCATCGAGCCCAACGGCTCGCCGTCGGCCTCCACCTGAATGACGGCGCGGCTCTCCACGACAAAGTCGTCGATGTAGAGAGCGTGCAGGCATGACTCTATGTCGCCTGGGGCGATGTCGGCCAGGAAGCCGAGCCGCCCCATGTTGACGCCGAGGATGGGTATGTTACGGCTGCCCACGCGGTTGGCCGTCTTCAGGAACGTGCCGTCGCCACCCATTGAGATGGCGAAGTCGGCATCGAAGTCGCTATCGGTGAAGACCCTTGCCGCAGGAACGTTGATGCGCTGGTCGTTCTTGAGGAAATCATAATACTCCTGGTCGACGGCCAGTTCGGCTCCGTCCTCACTCAGACAGGACAGCACTTTTTGTATGGCCGCCGACTTCTTAGCCTGATAGATATTGCCGAATAGGGCGAACTTTAGCTTGCGTTGCGTCATTTTTTTGCCTTGAATGTTCGTGGTTTCAGAAATTATTATTATCTTTGCGCTGCAAAGATACTTAATTTCCACGAAAAAAGAAAAAATTATGGCAAAAGTTTATGTATTCTTGGCTGACGGCTTCGAGGATGTCGAGGCTCTCATCCCCATCGATGTGCTGCGCCGAGGTGGCGTAGAGGTAGTAACAGTGAGCACGACGGACTTCCCACTGGTGGAGTCGGCCCACGGAGTGGCCATCGAAGCCGACCTGCAGTTTGAGCAGTGCGACTTCGCCGACGCCGACCTGCTGATGCTGCCCGGCGGTATGCCTGGCGCCGCCAACCTGTATGCCCACGAGGGTGTCTGCAAGGCTGTCTGCGACCAGGCCGCAGCGGGCAAGAAGGTGTCGGCCATCTGTGCCGCCCCTGCCGTGGTGCTGGCTCCGCTCGGACTCCTTGAGGGTAAGCGTGCCACGTGCTATCCCGGCTTCGAACAGGCCTTGGAGGGTGCCACGTACACCGGCGACCTCGTCACCGTCGATGGCAACATCACCACGGCCGAGGGTCCTGCCGCCGCCTTCTCCTATGCTTACGAGCTGCTGAGCCAGCTGGTCAACAAGCAGGTGAGTGACCAAGTAGCCGAAGGTATGCGCTATAAGCATCTGATGGCATGACCGACTACGTCATTATTGTAGCAGGCGGCAAGGGTCTTCGCATGGGCAGCGACATTCCGAAGCAGTTCCTGCCCGTCGGCGGACGGCCGGTACTGATGCGCACCATAGAGCGGTTTCGTGAGTATTCGGCCGACCTGCAGATTATTCTGGTACTGCCCAAAGCCCAGCAGGATTACTGGCGGCAGTTATGCCAAGAGTATCATTTCCCCCTCCCTCAACAGGGAGAGGACAGGGGTGGGTCTTACCAGTTAGCCGACGGCGGCGAGACCCGTTTCCACTCCGTGCAGCATGGCCTCGCCCTGATTCCCGACGATGCTCAAGGCGTCGTTGGCGTTCACGACGGCGTGCGTCCGTTCCCCTCAGTCGAGGTCATCGCCCGCTGCTACGAGACGGCCCGCACCCAGAAGGCCGTCGTCCCCGTTGTCCCCGTCGTCGAGACCCTGCGCCACGTCACCGAAGGCACCAAGCCCCGAGGTGACTATCGCTTGGTGCAGACTCCGCAGACCTTTGACATCCAGCTGCTGAAAGCCGCCAACCGCCAGCCTTACAACGACAATTTCACCGACGATGCCAGTGTGGTCGAAGCTTTTGGCTTCGACATCACTCTCGTCGACGGCAACCGCGAGAACATCAAGATTACCACCCCCTACGACCTGCGAATAGCCGAAGTACTGATATAAATGGACATTCTGCAGCAGGACATCATGTACTTGCCGGGCGTGGGCCCCAACCGCAAGAAGATACTCAACGACGAGCTGGGTATCCAGACCTATGGCGACCTGTTGGAGTACTATCCCTACAAGCACGTGGACCGTTCGCGGGTATACACCGTCCATGAGTTGACGGGCGACATGCCGTTCGTTCAGGTAGTGGGCACCATCCTAAGTTTCGAGACGTTTAAGATGAGTGCCCACAAGGAGCGTGTCGTCGGGCATTTCAGCGACGGCACAGGCATCATGGACTTGGTGTGGTTCGGTACCGGCGGAAAGTATGCCAAACAGAATTACCGCATCGGCACGGAGTATCTGGTGTTTGGCAAGCCCACCATCTTCAACAACCGCATACAGGTGAGCCATCCCGACATTGACGAGGCCTCGAAGGTGGACACCTCTGCCATGGGGATGCAGCCCTACTACAACACGACGGAGAAGATGAAGAAGCGCGGGCTCACCTCGCGCTCGGTAGAGCGGATAGTCAAGACGCTGCTCGAAAAACTGACGTCACCCGTCAGCGAGACCATTCCCGACTTCATCACCGCACGACTGCACCTGATGGGCCGC
Organism: Prevotella sp.; assembly: GCA_017508965.1. Taxonomy (GTDB): domain Bacteria; phylum Bacteroidota; class Bacteroidia; order Bacteroidales; family Bacteroidaceae; genus Prevotella. The sequence goes on from JAFWQT010000101.1 coordinate 9,784, forward strand.
GACGAGGCGCTACGCGCCATTCACTACCCCCAGAACGCCCGTGAGCTGGAGCGTGCCCGCGTCCGTCTGAAATTTGAGGAACTGTTCTTTGTGCAGCTTAATATATTAAGGTACGCGAGCGACCAGCGGCGCAAGTATCTGGGCTATGTGTTCAGCCATGTTGGCGAGGTGTTCAACGACTTCTACCACAACCACCTGCCCTTCCCGCTGACGGAGGCTCAGAAGCGCGTCATCCGCGAAATCCGCAAGGACATGGGCAGCGGGCGCCAGATGAACCGTCTGCTGCAGGGCGACGTCGGCTCAGGGAAAACCCTCGTCGCTCTGATGTCGATGCTCATTGCCATCGACAACGGCTACCAGGCCTGCATCATGGCTCCGACAGAGATACTGGCTGAGCAGCACCTGCAGACCATCCGCCAGTTTCTCGGCGACATGCCCGTCCGCGTGGCCCTGCTGACGGGCATCGTCAAGGGCAAACGGAGGAAGGAGATACACGAAGGACTGCTCGACGGCACCATCCAGATTCTCGTCGGCACCCACGCCGTCATCGAGGACACGGTGCAGTTTGCCCGCCTCGGTTTCGTCGTCGTCGACGAGCAGCACCGCTTCGGCGTGGCCCAGCGCGCCAAACTCTGGACGAAAGCCTCCTCTACCAGGGAAGGTGGGTGGAGGATTCCCCACGTCCTCGTGATGACTGCTACGCCCATTCCCCGCACACTGGCCATGACGCTCTATGGCGACCTCGACGTGAGCGTCATCGACGAGCTGCCGCCAGGCCGCAAGCCCGTGGTGACGCACCACTTCTTCGACTCGCGCATCACGTCGCTCTACAACGGTATCCGCCAGCAGATTAATCAGGGCCGACAGGCCTACTGCGTGTTCCCGCTTATCGAGGAGAGCGAGAAGAGCGACCTGAAGAA
>JAFWQT010000102.1 GCA_017508965.1 Prevotella sp.
GAGGGTGTAAGGGTGCGAAACCCCGATAAACACTGGCCTTGCACCCTCTTGAAAAGGGTGTCAGGGGTGTCATAAGGGTGCGAGACTTTTGATAAATTCTCTAGAGAATTTTCTCCAAACTATCAGCGGATGGTGCGCAAATAATTATCGGATGAAAATAATTCTCTAGAGATTTTATTAACGATGACGAAAACCTGATTCTGTTTGCTGATAAGCGACCAAGAGAAAGGGCTGATTAGAATAAACAAAAATCTCCAAAAATCTGCCATAAAAAAACAACGAATTTAACGAATAATACAAATCCGCTCAAACTATCTACTCCCCTCCCTATGCAGGGAGGGCTGGGGGTGGGTCTCTTGGTTACACCCTTATGACACCCCTGACACCCTTCTCAAGAGGGTGCAAGGCCAGTGTTTATCGGCATTATGGCACCCTTACACCCTTAAACTAAAAATCTCGCGCGTGCGCGCGAGAGAAACAGAATGTGAGTTCACTTCATTCTAGTGTTCATTTTTATGTTTAAAAGATTTGGAGGTTGTTGAAATAAGTTGTATTTTTGCATATTAGGAATAAGACCTAACTAATATGCCAAGGAGTACAAGAGAGAAAAGCAAAACGGGCACCTGCCATGTGGGTTTGGGCAGGAATCAAAACCTGTCCCTGTGATTTTTTTTATATAAGGTTACTTGCAATTATAGATGTTCACCTCCTACGAAATCTTATGCAGAATGTTTTCCCAATTCTCAGAAATATCTTCTCGGTTAATCAATGCTGATAAGGCCTGCTCACAGGACAGACCCCTTGTGAGCATGAACTGAGAGTTTTTATTGTGGGTCGTGGAGACAGGCAATCATTAAAAAAACGCTCTCTATTGTATTTAATCTTCATTTATTTTGCAAATACTAAATTATTATTTATCTTTGCACTTGATAATAAAAATTGTTGAACATTAAAACTCAGAATGCCTATGGGCTAAATTTTAGATAAAAGGACATTTGGATGGATTTCCACTTTAGATCTTGTATTCTGAAAATCGCCAATTTACAGAACGTAGTCAAGAACAGAAGTAGGAGTCCACGCTGCAAGGCGTGGGCATTACTCGTTTAAGACTACATGGCGTTTGGCGATGCCTCGGAATACGTAGACGAAGTAACTTGTCCACGTTTTTTTTGTTTTTTTTTAAGTATATATTATTAACTAAGTTTTTATTATTATGAGAAAAAAAGTATTATTAAACAAGAAGTTATTCCTGTTAACGATGTTGGTGTTTGCGTTTAGCTTATCTGTTAATGCTAAAAAACCTAAGCCTGTTTTTAAGTACCAACTTAATGTCACATCTAAAACAAGCGAGAGAGGTAATTTGATTATATTTAGTGCCGAAGCTAAAGATTGGGATGTTAGTTGGATTAATGATTTTACAGTTAAGAACAATACAGATGAAAGAATTTTTATCGAGTGGGAAAATGCACGAGTAACAAATTCAAGAGTTATTTTTGGCGATGACAGAAGAATATCAATGGGTAACCCCAAAGCTGACGAAGCTGTTTCTGCTCACGGTTCATCAATATCAAGAGAAATCACTGGAGAGACATACATTGGGAGTAACTATGTGTTACCTTTATTCCGACCCAAAAAACTGAAGAAAAATATAGGTTCAAAAGATTACGTATTTTTTATGATACCCATTAGGTACGGTGACAATACCGTCGAGGAGTTTGAATTAGAACTAACTGTATGGTATGAGTTACCTCCTACTACAGAATAAACATCTTCTTTTTGTTTTTGGCTGTGAGTTATTTAGTAATAATCATCGGAATAATCACACCATCGTAAACGCGTGAACAGTGTCCTGTGAACGGGGATTCCCCGTTCACATTGCATTAACCAAGGGGGCGTGGGGACAAAGGATTCCTGTTCAGCCGAATATTCGGCTGCTATGAGTTGGGGATTTGCAATCCCCCTCCCACCGTTTTGTTTGTTGACTTCTCTAATCGAATTACAAATTCGCCTGAACGGAGACTTTATTTAAAGTTCAAGTGGCTTGATTAGCTCAAGTTGTTTATATTTGAAACTATGTTGAATGCAAATCTTCCATCGAGGTTTTTGAAATATACAGTTTTTGCATTAGTACGATCTGGCTGAACACCCAATCCATCCTCAAAGGGAACAAATGAAATTATCTTTTTATAAGGGAATTTCATCGACCTTGCTGCTGAATAGAAATAAATGTTCCTATTTGTCAGAATCAGAGCTCCACTATATTTTGCTTGGAGGCTAGATGTGATAAGTGGCTCTCCTTTGAATGCTCCTTCTCTGTAATATATTCCTTTTGCTATTCTGACGCTAAACCCTTTAGACGCACCGACAGTTGTACGTTTGCTAACCTCTTCGTAATATACAACATTCACGAAAGCCCAAATAGTGACTTCACCCGCCTGCATATTTATTGGCGAATTATCAAGCGTTACTCTTTTGGGTATCCTGCCCTTCAAAATATCCTGAATAACGAGGGCTTTTACATACTCAACATAGTTCTTGGAACTTTCAGTTTCATCATCTTTTAATGAAAACCTTTCCATTAAGGATTTGATGTAATTTTCCATAGATGATGGAATTTCGTCCAATGCTTTAATTTCGCCGAGTGCCATATCCAATGCTTTTTTTAACGTTTCACGTTGAATGTCGCTTGATTCAATCTCTAGGACGATACGGTTTACATCTTCAAGTGGTTTCATCTGAACAATTTGACTTTTAAGTAGGTTTGCCTTGTCTTCCGAGTATGTAGGCTTTACGGGTTGAGATATGGCCGTTGACGTTGAAGCTGTAGAATCTGAATCATTGCTAGAATTCGGAAATACCAGACTAACAATAACGGTTGCTATTACAGTCAAAAAAAGTATCCCAAAGAAATAGAGAAAACCCAAGATAAAATTTTCTGCACTGTACATTATATATATAGCAAATATAACACCTACTAAAAATGTTATTTTGCCAGCAATTGGTATTACAGAGAAATCTGTTTGTTTGGCCTTAGCATTGGTTTGCTTCACATCATAATATGCAGCTGCGCCAAGAGCACTGCCAACTTTCGCCATCTTACCGAGTGTTTTCATTCCCTTTTTGGTTTTCTTTGCCCAAGGGTCACGTACATATCTTGACATAACTATAAGAATATTAGGGTTGTTAAAATAATAACTATTGCTTCATTAATATAAACATTCAGCTGGATTCATAACTTTATTATAGTTTATCAAGGGCAAAGATAATATATTATTTCCTAACCACCAAATCTTTTCACTCTACAAAAAACAGAAAACTATACTCTGATTAGATGTAGAGGATAGTGAGGAAGGTTTGCCCCGTTTTTCTTTTTAGTGCTATTTTTCATATACTTTCATATACGCTCAACAACTCGTTTCAAACATTCATTTTCAATTCTCCATTAGATACGGTACGCATTTGGGAATCGGAGGGACAGGTTTGATTCCTTCCCTTGCATCACATGGCAGATGCCCGTGCCGCTTTTCTCTCGCTTTTGTCGTAGCATAGAATGCTTGTTTACGTTATATAGCGCAAAGATATTTATTATTCTTGTTACCACCAAATATTCTTCATCAGAATGAATCAAAAATGACCCCTTGATTTTCGGCCTGTTTCATACGATTTCAGTTTTAATAGGTCCCAGACGTTCGCCAAACAAGGCCAGCACATCATTGACCTTATCCATTCGCAATGTCTGTTTCCCTTGTTCGAGATCCCTCACAAACCTTAGTCCCACTCCGGCCCTTTCAGCCAACTCTACTTGAGAAAGGCCATTTTTCTTGCGTTTCTGTTTAATATGCTCTGATAAAGTCATAACTATTATACCTTAACGGGTACAAAGTTATACTTTTTTTTTAATAATATACCAAAACGGGTATATTTTTTAATGTGATCTTTTGTTTTATACCCGAACTGATATATTTTTTAAGAATTCCCGTAATCACCAAAGGGAAAGAGTTCATCATTTAACATGAACAGGGACCGTTCCCCTCATTGGAATGTTTCTTTACAGGAAACGTTGTCTGAACCAGAGGGAGAACACGGGATCTGTAATATAGAGTTGCCGCATCTCTGAATAAATCAAATCGCGTTCGATAAGGGCATTGCGAAGGCGTACCATATTAGAGGGGCTGCCCAAATCGAATTGGCTGCGTACTTTCTTCTCATTAAACCCTGTGTGAATGCCAGAAACGATGGCTCTAAGAAGATTCATTTGATAGCCGGAAAGCGGTTCTATCTGTTGCATATAAAGTGCCTCGTTGGTACTTATCATTTCCTTAACGGCCAATGGCAGCAATTCTTCCGTTGCTGTTTCTCCTTGAGGTGTGTGGTTCAGAATAATGAATGCCAGGTGCTGCACGTATGACGGATAGAGTTCCACTATCTCGCAGATTTTCGTTACCATCTCCTCAGAGATATGCCGGCCTGCATTTTCGAAATGGCTGACGATATAGTCAGTCCAGTCGGATGTCGGAATCTTCTGGAGCCACATCAGGTCACCAAACTGATAGAAGGGCATACTGCGGTTGAGGAAGATTTTGCTCATCATGTGCCGTTTGCTGCCAAACAGGCAATATGAAGTATAGTGGTGATGCTGCCAGACGGACCGTAGTTTCGCCTGTACGGACTTGGTGTTTTCAAACTCGCCCACTTGCTGAAACTCGTCAATGCAGACAACTATATGGCGGTTTTTGCGCTTGGCTATCACCTCGACCATATTCAGCACCTCTTCTGGGCTGTGCGTTTCAGGCGTAATGCCAAGAGATACGCTGATGTCTGAAGTTGGATCTATAGGAATGTGGATCTTGGGTGTGAGCCTTGCAAGAAAATCTTTGGCCTCATCCATCCACGCCTGGATTTTAGAGGCTGTCTGTTTCAATACTGCCACAGCCAAAACATTGTAGAAATCGTATTCGCTCTTACATCCGAAAATATCCAAACGGACTGTAATGATATCGGTTCCTTCCAATTGTCGGCATACATGGTCTACCAATGATGTCTTCCCCCAACGGCGAGGTGAAATAAGAATGGAGTTAATGCCATTCGTGAAATTCAACTTTAGGCGACGGGTTTCTTCCTTTCGCCCTGTGAAATTATAGTCAGTAACGGCTACTCCGTAAACGAAACTTTTCTCCATAACTTGTTGGGATTGAATGCTTTTGGGGACAAAGATAGAAAAAAAGAAGTAATTTCACAAGTTTGTGATTCACAAACTTGTGAAATTTAAGTTTTTTTTATTCCTTAAGATACGGAACGCATTTACGGATTTCCACGGGAATCATCTCTACTTCGGAGGATTCCCGTGTGATTTTTAGGCGGACCATGCAGGCGCGGGTGTTGATGGGGCGCTGCTGGTCGAAGATGAAGTTGCCGATGCTGTAGTAGATGCGGTGGCCGTTGTAATCCTCGATGGTCTGCAGGGTGTGGGTGTGATGGCAGATGAGCACGTCGGCACCGGCATCAATCAGTTGGCGGGCCTCCTTGCGCTGCTGGGGAACGGGTTTCAGGGTGTGTTCTCCTCCCCAGTGAAGACTGACGATGATATAGGCTTCGGGCTGCGACTGGCGCAGACGGATGATTCGCTGACTAAGTGAATCGATGTTTTCCTGACTGACACAGGGTTTGTCGGGTAGGAAGGAATAGTTTTCGAGCGTCAGTCGCAGAGAGGCAAACAGCCATACGGGACGGGGATTATCGCAGATAAGTACAGGCTGGATGGCTTCTTCCAAGTTATTACCCGCTCCTACGGGAACTATTCCTGCCTTGCGGATGTTCTGCCAGGTGTCCACCAGTCCCGCACGTCCCTGGTCGATGCTGTGGTTGTTGGCCAGATTTAGATGGGTGATGCGATGCTCGCGGAGCACGGAGAGCCATTCCGGTTCTGCGCGGAATACATATTTCTTGAAGTTCGGCTGTACGGTCTTGGTGGCGGGGCATTCCAGATTGCCCACCACATAGTCCGCCTGACGGAACAGCGAGTCGATGCCTTTCGAGAAAAGACGCTCGATGCCAGTGTGTTCAATGCGCTGTCGGACTCCACGGTCGAGCAGGATGTCGCCGGTAAAGAGCACCTCTACGGTGTCTTTATGAAGTGAAGAGTGAAGAGTGTCTTTAAGTGAAGAGTGTAGAGTGAAGAGTGAAGAATCGGCTGCCGCCCTATTTGAGGCGGATATTGTGGCTGTGAATACGAATATCGTTATAACAGCTGGGAGGCAATATGTCGGAAAATGATTCTTCACTCTTTATTTTTCCTCTGGTCGCTTCGCTCGAAATTATATTTAAAATTATACATACTGTTAGTTGAATTTTTTCAACTAACCATTCCCCTCCTTAGAAAGGAGGGGCTGGGGGTGGTTGATGACTTAAAGGCTCTATAGTAATATCCGGAGGCATAGTAAAAAACACATATATCCCTGATTATCAACCACCCCCGACCCCTCCTTTCTAAGGAGGGGGGATGGATACATTCTTCATCCGTACAGGCCGATTAATATTTAGAATCACCAATTATAAATAAAATTTTAAATATAATTTCAAGGGCGAAGCCCGCCCACAGAATCTTCACTTATTAGTGCCCTTCGGGCAGAAATCTCACAAATAAAATCAAAATCTTTTTATTAATTATAGAGGATTATTTTTTATATATTTGTGAGATTTCTCGCCGAAGGCGACTAAACAAGTTAGCATCCTGAACTATAGAAAATCTTCTCGTTGTCGAGCGATTTTCCGTTGAGCGGCACGATGATTTCCTTCATCCACTCGGGGATGCCCTTGTTGGGCTTGGTCTGCAACTGCTCCTGCCATTCCTCGTCGGTCATGCGCGGAGCATCGAGGGCTTCATGAAATTCACGGTAGGAGAAGACGGCACCGCGGGTGAGATACAGGTAGCCCTCAATTTCAACGACCACGTAAATCTCGTGGGCAGGCCCCACGGCCTCATAGACCACAGCCGGATTCGGGTTGTTGAATGCATTCGCTGTATATACATCGGCCACCAGGGCGATTTTCTTGTCGGCACCCTCTACGTCATTCCACCCTTGCAGATATTGGTCGGGCTGCTGTATGAGGTGCAGCGTGATGTATTCGAAGGCAGAGCCGATGCTTTCCACCTGACTGTATTCCTCGTCGCTGAGGCGCTTTCCGGCCAGTTCCTTCTTGCTGCAGTTGAGTAGGAACTCAGCCTTGTCGCGCAGTTCTTCGGTGCAGCTCTTGCTCTTCTCGGTGGTGAGGTCGTATTTCTGGAGCAGCGCATTGGTGGCGTCGATCAGTTCAAGGGCTTTCGTCCAGTAGGCTATGTTCGGCTCCACATATCCGCGGGTGATGGGCTCCGGTATGCCATAGCCGCCACATTCGGCACCGAACGGCTGCTTGGCATAGAGGATGGCGTCGTGCTTCAGTTCTGCCCACGAGGCCAAGGCGCTGTTGAGCGACTTCTTGTCCCATTGCGGTGTCTTCATAAAATAAGGTGCACCCTCCGGGACGGCGTTAATGTCCTTGGTGGAGGCTATCCAGCGGTTGGCCACGCAGCAGTTCCAGTCAATCTCCTTCATGCGCTGTTTCATGCGCTGCAGATTCTCCCCATACTTGTTCCAGCGTCCCTGTTCGTTGAGTTCTTTTAGCAGGATGCGCTCGGCCGACTGGATACCGATGGCGGCCAGCACGTCAAGACCGGTAGGCTCGGGGCGCAGCGTCGGCTTGTTGTCGTAGTCGACCATCTCCTGCAGCACTTCGGCATCGGGCTGGTAACGCTGTGGAATCACGTTCAGCTTCACCGCACTGGATATAAGGTTCTTGGGTTTGATACGTGTCTGCTTGCCGTCCAAATCCTCGATGGATTTGCGGATTTTTGCAAGTTTCGCCTTGTTTTTGAGACATTCCTCAACCGTCAGGTTCTGTTCCTTCATCAGCTGATAGACCTGCAGCAGCGAAACGTTGTCGGTCTGACCCATCAGGAAGGTGATGGGCTGGTTCACGGTTTCGTAGAGCCGGTGCAGTTTGTCGTTCTTGCCGATGACGTCTGCGATGAGCAGGGCACTCTTCAGATAGCGCTCCATGTCCGTGCCGAAGGGCGCGCTCTGCAGCCACATCATTCCCATGAAGTACTGTTTCAGACTCTCCGACCGCGTGTAATGGCCGCGTGGGCGGTAGGTGCTGTAGAAATATTTCGGCATTTCGTTTTCAGGTGTATAGCCCAGGAACTCTGAATATTCGATACCGGCATCCTTGACATGTTTGATTTCCACTCCGGCTGACGCTTTGTAGGCGGCAGGGAATGCCAGTGTCTGTTTACCCGTGAGCAGCGTGTGGGCAATGGCAAAGAAGGCCATGTCGTATTCGGCGGCAGCCTTCATGTCGGGATTCTTGGTCTGGCTGGCAATCTTGCTTATTTCCTGATAGGCCGTCTTGCTGAACTCGGTCATCACGGGAAGCATCTTCTGTTCTTCCACGTCGCGCAGCAGACAGTCGAAATACATGTGGAAGGCCTGCAGGAAGAGGTCGGTGGTCACAAAATTGGGGAAGTTGTGATAGTCGTTGCGCTCGTAGACGTGGAACAGCTGGTCTTCCTCTCCGGGCACAATGGCAAATCCCTGACGGCTGAGGGCTTTCTGCAGCCGCGGGTCGAAGGTGGACAGCTGGAAGGGGTTCACGATATTGGCGATGTTCACCAGTTGTCCGGCAGTTCCGGGGAAATTATTGGCTTTCAGTTCTTCCTCGCGCGCTTTCAGTTTGGCCATGAAAGCCTGCTCCTCTTTGGTGTAGCTGATAGGAGCCATTTTGTTGCGCTTGGTGTTCTTCTCACCGCTTTCATTGTATTCCTCGCTGTCCCAGAAGCGTTTCTCCAGCACGGTGTTGTACCATGAAGTGCTGCCGAAGACGCCGCGCAGGTCGGCATTCATGAAGCAGAATCCCTGGCGGGCAGAGAAGGCATTGCGCAGGATGCGCAGGTCGCTGAGACTGTAGCCTGAGATGTCCTGGTTGAGATCTATCTTACCGTTGAGTTTCTCCACGTCCAGACGTGAAGGCTTCAGTTGCTGTGCGCTTGCTCCCAAGGTGAAGAGCAAAAGGGCGAATAGGATTGCTTTTCTCATAATATTGAATGTTTATAGTTAATGTTCATTGGTTGAAGACCTGCAAGGCTTCTTCGCGGCTAACGTTCTTGGCCAGGAACCGCCGGAAACCCATCCCGAAGTGCTCCCATTGATACTCGGCCACCACGTAACGGTTGTCGGTAGTGGTCTCCAGACTGCGGATAAGACCGTCGATGAAACGGAAATCCTGAAGGATGCCGCCCAGACGAGAACCCAGCCAAAGCGCTCTGACATGTCCCTCATAGTTCTTGAAGATGAACAGGCGCCGGCCTTTTTCGGGGAAGTAGCGGGTGCTTTTGATGACACCCACCATGGCATCCGTCTTTCCGTCGCCGTCCACATCGCCTGTCTGGAACTGGTAGACGGGGTAGGGCAGCGGCCATTTGCTCACCTGTTGCTTACTGCTGAGTTCCAGCACGTGGAGCGTGTCGTTGACCTGCCGGAGCGAGAACACGGCGCTGTCGGCTTTTTCCTCAGCTGTTGCAGTAAGCACAAAAGGCATACTGAACAGCAGGATTGTTGTCAGTACGCCTTTCGTCATGTCGTATTTTTTGTTTTATAGTAAACTCTGAATCTCGGCGTCGAGGTCCTTAATCTGCGCGTCACGCTTGTGGAGCAGTACGTCGCGTCCCAGCAGGAAGAACGTCGGAATGTCCTGGACGTTGAAGGTCTGCAAGACCTGAGACTGGAGTCCCTGCGGGTCGCGCACGCTGATCCAGGGCAGTGCATCGGTCTGCTGTTTCCAGAAATGTTCGTCGGGGTCGAGGCTCACCTGGTAGATTTCGAAGCCGCGGTCGTGGTATTTGTTGTAGATTTCGCGCAGTTTCATGATGCGGGCAGTGCTCTCCTTGGTGGCGAAGATGTGGAAGTCGAGCATCACCACCTTACCCTTCAGGTCGCTCAGCTTGGTCATCTGTCCACGGTTGTTGATGAGTTCGATGTCCAAAATGCCCGTGGTGTTCACCTTGTTCAAGTCTATTTGCAGGTTCTTCTTGCTCTCCACGATGCGGATGTTCTTCATGCCTTCAAGGGCGATGTTGTGCAGGTTCTCCTTGCGCAGGGCGTTCGGATAGAAGGTGTCCCACGAGGTGGCCACGGCGGCAAAGGCCTTGATGTCGTCTTTGTTCTCGCGCGGATTGAAGATAAGCATGTTGCCCAAAGTCTGGAACAGGGCGAAATAGCTGCTCGACTTCATGGGCGCCTTGAAGATGTAGTTCTGCTTGATGTCTTCCTTGTAGGCCTCAATCACCTTGCTGATGCTGTCGTTGGTGGCCTCCATGCCCATCTGTGCGTTCTGCTGGATGGCCAGCACATTATTGTATAAGGCGATGTTCTTCAGCGACAGTTCCTTGATGGTTGAGCAGTTTTCAGAGCCTTCCACGGTGTAGCCCGTCGACATGGTGGGGTATTGGGCCTTCACGGTGATGGTCTCGGTGGAGTCAACGCTGAGGCTGATATACTGGTTGGCAATGCGCAGGCGGTAGAACTCAGGGGCTTCGGGTCTGGCTTCCGAGAAGTCGAAGCTGCCGTCTTCGCCCAGTTTCACCGAATCGATGGCTACCGGTCCGTCGAGACTGAGGTTCTCGAAATAGAGCATCGAGTCCTTGGCCTCAGAGATGTTACCCTTAATGTGGAATTTCTCTTGGTTGCAGGCAGAGAGCGCCAGCACGGCAACCCCTGCAACTATCGTCTTGGAAATAATCTTTTTCATCCTTATTACATATTTTATATTTTGGTGCAAAGTTAGTGCAAAATTTCGATTAAGCGAAGAGAAAACAAATTTATTTGCTTTCTTGAGCGTGAGAAATTTATTTAAATGAGCGGAAAAACCAAAATTTATTTTTGATTTTTCCCGAATGCCGCCTAACTTCATGGCTCGGAGAGACATAAAGATAGTGCAAACGGAGGAAATATCAAAAAAAAGTAGTCTTTTTCTTGTGCCATTACTTTTTTAATCACTACCTTTGCACGATTTTTCCAACAAATTGAGTAAACAAAGATGAAACTTAAAACAATGCTTTGCGCCGTGCTGCTGTTCCTGTCGATGGCAGTACAGGCCCAGAATCAGGAAACTGCCGACAGCGTTGCAACCGATTCACTGGTGAGAGTGATTGGATGGTTTTGCAAGACGGACACCCTGGAATACACCTTTTCGCAAGTAGTGGCCGAGGTCGTCGGAACAGACACTACGGTGGTGGAAGCTGCGGGAAACGATTTCCGCATCTGTGTGGCCGATTCCACAAAGAAAGGCTACACCATGCAACTTGTCAACACCGATGTGTGGCAGCGTGATTCCACATCGGTAAAAGGTAGGATGACTTTAGAGGCCGCCCGTATGGCCTTAGGTACCAAGGTGCTGTTTTCTACCGATGAAATGGGCAGTTTTCAGGAAATCATCAACTGGAAAGACCTCTACAAGAACGCTTTGAACTATCAGGACAAGCTGGTGAATCGTATCTTTTACGAGCATCCCGAGCTGTATGCGCGCCAGAATATAGACGAACTGAAGAAGCAGATTAAGCAGAACACCGAGGAACTGATGGGCAGCCAGGAGAAAATCACGAACTTGTTTCACCAGCTCAAACTGCTATTTGCCTTCCATGGAAAGCAATTGCCTGTGGGCGAATCAACCACCGAGAATGGTGGCGTTCAGATATATTATCTGACCCGTAACGGCGCATTGGAGGGGGAGGAAGACTCCACCGAGAATGAGTATCAGCTCTATGTCGAGGTGACCGAGAAGGAAGCTGACGGCACCACGACCAACTATTATTACGACAATGCCTATTTCGACGACGGCTGGCCCCGCAGTGTGGTGGTTACTGTCGAGGAAGAAAAAGCCGATAAGAAGGTCATCACCCAGATGAAGATTAGCTGGCTCAGGAAGGCCTGGTAGTCGCGCTTTCCATCTGCCGACAGCGATTAATTTGGTAAAAAAAGATAATTTACCCGGATTTATTCGTTTGTTCATTATCTTTTACGTATCTTTGCACGGATTTTGCGAAGAGATTCCTTTTCGCATTTTGATGTAAGTTAAAACAATAAGTAATTTTTAGATGAACGTAATTACAAAAACTGTTCAGTTGCCTGATGGAAGAACCATCACAATTGAAACCGGGAAAGTTGCAAAACAGACCGACGGTTCGGTCATGCTCCGCATGAACAACACCGTACTGCTCGCAACTGTTTGTGCAGCAAAGGATGCAGTTCCCGGAACCGATTTCATGCCTTTGCAAGTTGATTATCGCGAGCAGTATGCTGCCGCTGGCCGTTTCCCCGGTGGATTCACCAAGCGTGAAGGCAAAGCTTCTGATAACGAAATCCTTACCTCACGTCTGGTGGACCGTGTGCTCCGCCCGCTCTTCCCTGCAGATTTCCATGCAGAGGTGTTTGTGAATGTGATGCTTTTCTCTGCCGATGGCGTTGATCAGCCCGATGCCCTTGCCGGTTTCGCCGCTTCCTGCGCCCTGGCAGTTTCGGATATCCCCTTCGAGTGCCCCATTTCTGAGGTTCGCGTAGCCCGCATCAACGGCGAGTATGTCATCAACCCCACCTTCGAGCAGATGAAGGAGGCCGACATGGACCTGATGGTAGGTGCTTCGGCTGAGAACATCATGATGGTGGAAGGCGAGATGAAGGAAGTGTCGGAGCAGGATCTGCTCGGTGCGCTGAAGTGTGCCATGGATGCCATCAAGCCTATGTGCGAGATGCAGGTTGCCCTCTCTAAGGAACTGGGCAAGGACGTGAAGCGCGAATATTGCCACGAAGTAAACGATGAGGCTCTGCGCGAACTGGTTCGCAAGGAGTGCTATCAGCCCGCCTACGACGTGGTGGGTCAGGCCCTCGAGAAGCAGGCACGTGCCGAGGCTTTCGAGAAAATCGTTGAGGACTTCAAGGAGAAGTATTTTGCTGAGCACGAGATTGCTGAAGACAGCGAGATTTCAAAAGAAGACTACGAGGCCCTGATAGATAAGTATTATCACGACGTGGAGCGCGACGCCATGCGCCGTTGCATCCTCGACGAAGGCAAGCGTCTGGATGGTCGTAAGACCGATGAGATTCGCCCCATCTGGTGCGAGGTATCTCCGCTGCCCATGCCTCACGGAAGTTCCATCTTCACCCGTGGTGAGACACAGTCGCTGACTACTGTCACCCTCGGTACAAAACTTGATGAGAAAATGGTCGACGATGTACTCGACAAGAGCTACATGCGCTTCCTCCTTCACTATAACTTCCCCCCGTTCTGCACAGGTGAGGCCAAGGCTCAGCGCGGCGTAGGCCGTCGTGAGATTGGTCACGGTCATCTGGCATGGCGCGCCCTGAAGGATATGATTCCTGAGAACTATCCTTACACCGTTCGCGTGGTATCCCAGATTTTGGAATCCAACGGTTCTTCTTCTATGGCAACCGTTTGCGCCGGTACGCTGGCCCTGATGGATGCCGGTGTGCCCATCAAGAAACCCGTCAGCGGTATTGCCATGGGTCTGATTAAGAACCCCGGTGAAGACAAGTACGCTGTGCTCTCCGACATTCTCGGCGATGAGGACCACCTGGGCGACATGGACTTCAAGACCACCGGTACGAAGGATGGTCTGACCGCTACCCAGATGGATATCAAGTGCGACGGCCTGTCGTTCGATATTCTGGAGAAGGCCCTTATGCAGGCCAAGGCCGGTCGTGAGCACATCCTGAAATGTATCACCGATACCATTGCCGAGCCGCGTCCCGAGCTCAAGCCTCAGGTTCCGCGCATCGAGCAGTTCGATATTCCCAAGGAGTTCATTGGCGCTGTCATTGGCCCGGGCGGAAAGATTATCCAGCAGATGCAGGAAGAGACCGGTTCAGTCATCACCATCGACGAGGTCGACGGCAAGGGCGTTGTGCAGGTTTCTGCTCCCAACAAGGAGAGCATCGAGGCTGCTGTCCGCAAGATCAAGGCCATTGTGGCTGTTCCCGAGGTGGGCGAGGTCTACGAGGGTACCGTGCGCAGCATCATGCCTTATGGCTGCTTCGTAGAGATTATGCCAGGCAAGGATGGTCTGCTCCACATCTCGGAAATCGACTGGAAGCGTCTGGAGACCGTCGAAGAGGCTGGTCTGAAGGAAGGCGACAAGATTACCGTGAAGCTGCTTGAGATTGACCCGAAGACCGGTAAGTACAAACTCTCACACCGCGTGCTCATTCCGAAGCCCGAGGGCTACGTAGAGCGCGAGCGTCGTCCGCGTCCTGAGCGTGGCGAGCGCGGTGAGCGTCGCAACGGTCCGCGCAATGATCGTGGTGACCGTGGCGAGCGCCGTCCGCGTCCTGAGCGCAACGGCCAGCGCTTCGAGCGTCGCAATGAGGAGTATCATGAGCCTTCAAATGAGCCGAAGGGATTCACCGACGAACTCGACAAGCTGGATTTCTAAGTCAGGAAATTCAGAGTAAACATACCAAAGAGGATGCAGCAGCATCCTCTTTTTTTTGCCGCCTGTTAACAGGGCATCCACACACGGTGGCATCTATGTGCATATAAACAATGCGCTTAAAGAAGAATTGGCAGATGAAGTGGTAGTCGCAAAATTTGCGAATACCACCCAGCATGGTGCTATCGAAGGCAAAACCCAGACTCGCGAATTGGAGTATTTTAATCTGGAGATGGTAACTGGTCACGAAGAACCACTCGTTCAGCGACGGCAACAAACGCATTCTGCCACGCTCTTCCTATGGTTCCTGAACAACAACCGCATCCTCTATCGTCCCGATGGAAGCAAGCGCATAGCCGACAACACCCTTGTGGCCCTAACGCTGATGATTGCTGAGAGTCGGACGGAAGAAAAGGATGTGATGGTAAAGGTTGTGGTGAATCTGATTAACCAGCAGAATTAGATGATGGAAGAGTGGAAAGATTTATTTGGAAAATACTATTGGAATAAACTTAAACAACGACTAAAAGAAGAAAGGAATGAAATGGTGACAAATAGACACCAGTTGAAAATGAAAGCGACTGACGGATGTTGCTGACACAGAGCAATTTTTCCGCATTATTCAGTCCCCCGTGCACACAAGAATCATCATTTGCCATAGTTTTTGCGGCGGATATTGATGAGCGGGAACAAGTCATCGTCGTCTATTCTATCCATCAGCTCATCGAAGGAATGATTCATCTTAAACTCCAGTTCCTCCTGATACAATGGATAAATCTGGAAGAAAGACACCTTCTTGCCAAAGAAGCCGAGTTTAAGAGGCTTCACCAGCTGGCCGTCCTTTCCTATAGAGGGAACCAGCGTGCATGAGTTGAATTCCGTATTTCCTGCAACTGGGCTTCTGTCTTCAGTTAGATTAACGGTATGGCGGTAGCCAAGCCAATCATCTGACCAAATGGGCAACCGTGCGACGGTCTTCAGCATTCTGATAGGCCAGTAATCTTCTTCCTTGTCAGATTCCAGGTTCCAGTCCTTCGGAAGGAAGACAACATATTCTGCCCTGTCGTTTACATCCGATTTCAGTTCTTTAGGAACATTCATCTTGTAGGCCCCGGCCCCCATAGTAACCAGTTTATAATAGGGCTGTTTTTGGGTAGGAGGAACAATAACGATGTCGCAATGAATGTCGGACGATACCACTTCGTGTCCTACCATTTCAAACTCTCCGTATTGCTGTGCGATATATTCGGAGATTTTATCAATTTCCTTCTCCGTGTAAAGAAACTGCGGACATTTCTCGTTGCTTTTTTCTTCCATTGGTTTTGTTGTTTGAGCGGTGACCAGGATGACTACCGCGGTTAAAAAAGCAGTGTAAATAAGTACTCTTTTATATTTCATAAGAGCCTGTGTGCCTGTTGGGTTATCGGATGCAAAGGTATGAAAATTCTGTGAAACGTGTTCTCTTTTTCTCTGTTTTTTTTATGTATAATTTGCAAATTAGGAGAATAGTTTTTACTTTTGCAGCGAACGTATGAACAAGAAGATAGTAACATTCGGCGAATTGTTGCTGCGCTTCTCCAAATCGAACCGCATGCGACTGACTCAGGGTCAGACGTTTTCGGGAGCCTACGGGGGAAGCGAAGCCAATCATTTAGTTGAACAATGATTTGGCAGATTGAGAATAAGTTTCTATCTTTGCAGAATAGAAGCCTGCTTTTGCAGCAAACATATTTAATATGAGAAGGTACGTAATCGCGATTATTGTATTTTTATTCTTGATATCTCTTATGTTATTCCGGAATTGCCAAAGGGAATCATCAGTGTATAGGAATCTTAAAGGTTGGTCATCGGTTGATGTCAGATTTTCTGAAGCGCAGAGAAATAACGTAAATTATGTTTTGTATGGGAATTTTGATTTCAAGAATAACGAGGTTAGATTGCCTTCCTCAGCTTTTAATTTAACAAAGGATTTCCAACAAAACCTGAATCGGCAACTTGAGGAATATGGTAAATGGAAAATAATAAGCAAAAACCCGGATTCGATTCTGATAGAAGACCCCAAAGCCTTCTTCAGTGGGAGATATGGCGTTGAGTTTGGAATAGCAGATGGGTATCGGGTAGACACACTCTGGGTACTACTTTCAAATGACTCCACTCATATTGTGTTAAACAAGCTTTCCGATTATGTATCTTACGAGACTCAAAGGGACTGGCTGAAATAGTAATAGGCCAACATCTGATTTTTTAATGTATAATTTGCAAATTAGAAGAAAAGTTTTTACTTTTGCAGCGCACGTATGAACAAGAAGATAGTAACATTCGGCGAATTGCTGCTGCGCTTCTCCAAATCCAACCGCATGCGACTGACTCAGGGTCAGACGTTTTCGGGAGCCTACGGGGGAAGCGAGGCCAATGTAGCTGTGTCGCTGGCCATGATGGGCGACGACGTGGAGTATGTGACGAGGCTGCCAAAGAACCAGATTGGACAGGCAGCCAGTATGAAACTGCTGGAATACGGCGTGGGGATGCCCAATACGCTTTGGGGCGGCGACCGTATGGGCACCTATTATTATGAGGAGTCGGCGGGCATGCGCTCGTCGAAGGTGGTGTACGACCGTGCCAACTCGGCTTTCTTCGAGCTGAAGCCGGGGATGTTCAACTGGCGTGAGATTCTGAAGGATGCGGCCGTCTTCCATGCCTCGGGTATCACGGGGGCTATCTCGAAGGACTCGTGCGAAGCCACGTTTGAGGCCCTGAACATTGCCGACGAGATGGGGAAGACGATTTCGTTCGACATCAACCACCGCAAGAACCTCTGGAAATATGGGGCCAATCCGCGCGAGACGCTCAGCCGTATGCTGGAGTATGCCGACGTGGTGTTTGGCGACATCATCGAGTACGAGTTTATCATGGACCGCCAGGTGCCTTTCGAGGCTACGGATTCCAATTATGAGATGCCACTCGATTTCTACGAGGAATGGTTTGACGAGATTCATAGCCGCTTCCCCCGCTGCAACAAATGGCTGATGGGTATGCGCAACATGATGAGCTCGAGCCACAATACGCTGACGGCTTTGCTCTGGAGCAATGGCAAACTGTATCACACGCGTATTGATGACATCCACGACATTGTGGATGCAATGGGTGTGGGCGATGCCTTCACGGCCGGACAGTTGCATGCGCTGAGGGCTTTCCCCGGTGATGACCAGCGGGTGCTCGACTTTGCGCTGGCTGCCGCCACGCTGAAGTATTCTGTTCCGGGCGATGCCAATCTCTGCACGGAAAGCGAGATTCTGGAGTTCTTAGAGTGTAGAGTGTAGAGTTGAGAGTTTAGAGTTATGATTACTCTCGGAGGCTGATTTCTGCTCAGGTTCCGGGCGTGCATGGTTATCATAACTCTAAACTCTCAACTCTACATTCCAATCAATATCCTGGATTTTGCTCCCAGTCGGGGTGCATCACCATCATGTCGGCGGGAATGGGGAACACGATGGTGTGGCGGTCGGCCTCGTGCTCGCTGGAGTTCTTCAAGTCGTAGGGCTTGTGGAAACGGTCGAAGCGGATGAGGTCGTTGCGGCGCCAGCCTTCCCACATGAATTCCAGGAGGCGCTCTTGGAGCAGGATGTCGTCGTTGACTTCCTTATAGGAAGGTCTCGCATCGTGGTTTGAGCGGGTGAAAACGCTGTTGAGGGCTTTAAGAGCATCCTCTGTTTCGCCCAGGCGGTAGCAGGCTTCGGCATACATCAGCACGACATCGGCAAAGCGGAAAAGCACGATGTCGTTGTTGCCTAGTCGGCCATCGTCGCGCGCCGTGGCATCCACGCTGTATTTGGCAATACGTGCTCCGGCGGTCTTTTCGAAGGGTTCTCCGGAAAGGTCGATATTGGTGACGGCCAGCGGATGATAGACGAGTGGCGTCTTTCCGTCGTCTTCAAATATTTGTTGGCCATTGACCATCACTTCGTCGTAATAGAAATTGAACGTCAGGCGTATGTCGTAATCGTCTTTGCCGTAATCGAAAGCCTTGATGGTGCTGACGGTGGCGCAGGGGCCGTTTTCGGCTCCGCCATTGAGTGCGGCTCCGTGGCAATAGTGGCGCGAGCGGAAGAAGTAGTTGTACTTATTGCTATAGAGCAGCGGATTCATGGGTATGACGAAGATGTTCTCGGGAGAATTCTCATTGTTCACATCGAAGTTGTCGGGATAGTATTCGGCCAGCTTGTAGTAGGGGTAAAGCAGGTAGCTGATTTCTTTCACGGTCTGCCAGGCGTTGGCCTCGATGAGCTCTCCGTCGCGGAAGTCGTATGTCTTGAGTATGATCTGGCGGCCGTCGGGTCGCTGCTGGTCTATCCAGTCGTTGTCGGTATAGACTTCGGCGTTGATGGCCAGCTTCATCATCAGGAAATAGGCCACGGTTGAGGTCACTCGGCCATAGTATTCAGTATTGGGCCGATTGCTTTTCTCGTCGCTGAGATAGGGCATGGCCTCGTTGAGTTCGTTGTAGATCCAGAAGAAGAGCGTCTTGCGGTCGGCGAGGGTCATCTCGTTCGACTTGACGCCGGTCTGTGTGACCAGTGGCACGCGCCCGTAGAGGTCCATCAGATAGAAATAGAACATGGCGCGCACGGCGCGTAGCTCGGCCTTGTAGGATTCCAGCTCCTCCTGTTCTTCCACGTTGGTGGTCTTGTAGGCATTGATGTGCTCGATGCCTTCATTGCAGAGGATGACCACCTTATAGAGATAGTCCCAGGTGTTTTTCAGCGGTGCCTCACCAGCCGACCATGTGTGGAAGAAGAGTCGCGACCACAATCCGCCGTCGAACCAGTCGCCGCCTCGTGTGGGCACGATCTGTTCGTCGGTGGTGAATGAGTTGAGGTCGTAAACGCCTCGGTCGGTGCCCTGCAGTCCCTGGCTCTGCTCATGTCCGCCGATATAGTTATAGACGGTGAGCAGCGCGTTGAGCTTCAGGTTTTTCACGCTGTTGTATGCCTCTTCGGGAGTTATCTGGCTTTTGGGTTCGTCGGTGAGAAAACTGTTGCAGGAAGTGAAGAGTGATGAATGTAGGATGAAGAATGCTGCACAGGCTACGGCTTTCATCATCCCTTTGCTGGTTGTATGTTTTAGGGTCTTCATATATGCTGATTTCTGGTTAAAAACTCAAACTTACTCCGAATGTCCAAGTGCGGTAGAGCGGATAGGTGCGCTTGTCGTCGAGACCGAGTGTGCCGTCGACGCTCGATGAGTTGATCATCGGCGTCAGTCCGCTGTAGCTGGTGAAGGTTGCCACGTTATTGAGCGTCAGCGAGAGGCGCATGGATTCCAGATAGCGGTTCTGTTTGATGGGAACTCGCCATCCCAGCGTGATGTAGTCGATGTTCACGTAGTTGCCGCTTTCGAGCCAATAGTCGGTAATGATCTGCGAAACGATGTCCCGCTCGGGTGCCTCTTCCAGCACGTTATACAGCGGCAGCGCGGTGAGGTCCATATAGGAGAGGGCCGTTCCGTTGTAGATTTTGTGGCCGAAGGCGCCGTTGGCCTGCAGGGTGATGTCGAAGTTCTTATAGCGGAAAGAGACGTTGGAGCCCAGCAGCACCTTCGGAGTGGCTTGTCCGGCTATGTAGCTATCGCCCGCAATATATTCGTAGGTGCCGTCGTCGTAGGTATAGAATCCGTCGAAGCGGGGTATGTAGAAGGAGCCGAGGGGTTCACCGATAATCTGGAACACCACGTCGTTGTAGCCGTGGAATCCGGCACCGTTCATCGAGGCGATGGCCGCCATCGATGGTGCCAGCAGGTCTTCGCCGTTGTAGTTGCCGCTGAGGGAGAGCAGTTTGTTGTTCTGGAAGGTGAGGTTGGCGTTGACGGTCAGTTCCATGTCGCGTGTGACGAAGGGCGTTCCGCCCACCGAGAGTTCCAGTCCGCTCTTTTCCATGGAGCCCATGTTGGCCACCAGTTTAGGATATTTGAACGGCGGCACGCTCACGGTGTAGGGGTAGAGCATGTCGTAAACCTTGGTGTAATAGTAGCTGGCCGAGAATACCAGTCGGCGCCTGAACATCTGGGTGTTGAGGCCGATGTTGAATGTGCGCGACACTTCCCACTTCAGATCGGGATTGCTGTTCTTCAGTTCGCTGAAGGTGGTCACGAGCGTTTGTCCCACGGCGGGCGTGCCGTTGGGCGAGAGGAGGCTCAGCGTGGTGTAGCTGTCGATGGCTCCCTGGTTTCCGGCCCATCCCAGTCCGGCATTGATTTTCAGTTCGTTGAAGAAGTTCAGGTCTTTGATGAACGATTCCTTTCCCAAGTCCCATCCCACGGAAACCGATGGGAAATAGCCCCACTTGTTGTTGTCGCCGAATTTGGAAGAACCGTCGGCGCGCAGCGTGGCGTTCACGGAATAGCGGTCGTTGAAAGTGTAGGCGGCCTGTCCCATGAAGGATGCCATCGAGGGGTGCTCATAGAAAGAGGTGGTGCCGTCCCAGGGGCGTGAGGCTCCGCCGGAGAGATTGTCGTAGCCCGTCAGGTCGTTGCTGAAATGGCCGGCGGTAACGCCGAATCCCCGCCGTTTGTTGTCCTGTATCTCCGCAAAGAAAGAAGCTTGGAAGGCATGCTGGTTCCATTTCTTGTCGAAACTGAGGATGCCGTTGAGCAGCAACGCTTCGCTGCGCGTGTTCTGTCGGCTGGCCTCTCCCCCTTCGGTGAGCGTGGTGGGTATATAGCGCATCCGTTCGTTGGAGTCGTAGGTGTAGGCTCCGAAAGCCGTGAACTTCAGCTCGGGCAGCAGTTGGAACGTGAATTTTGTGTAGGTAGAGATGTGTGTCCCCGTGTTGTGGTTCTTTTTGTCGAGCAGCATGTGGGGATTGTTGATCTGCGAAGCCGAGGGATAGCCGTCCCATGCGCCTGCGCTATTGGGATGGTCGGGGAAGGTGGGGTTGAAGGCTGCGGCAGAGTAGAACAGTTTCTGTTCGTCGTCGATGGTCTTTTCTTCCACCGTGGAGCCGAACATACCGATGTCGATGCGCAGGAAGTCGTCCCACATCATCTGCGTCATGTTCATGTTGGCCATGAACGAACGGTTGCCAAATCCCCTGATGACCTCTTGCTCATTGATGTATCCCAGACTGACGCGGTAGTTGGATTTCTCGCTGCCGCCGGCAAAGGCCAGATGGTGCTGGTGGGTGAAAGCCGTGCGCTCTATCTGTTTCTGGAAATCGCTGTTGGCTCTCAGGTCCACGATGGAGAGGCCGTGCTGTGCGGCAAACTGTCGGTAGCCGTCGGCGGAGAGCATCTTCAGCCGTTTATAGGGCACGGCAAGATCCACGGAACCGTTGTAGTTGATGCGCAGACGGCCCGATTTGCCGTGCATCGTCTTGATGTCAATCACACCGGCAGCACCGCGACTGCCATACTGAGCCGTCTCGGAAGCATCCTTCAGGATGGTGAAACTCTCGATATCCGTAGGATAGACCGACTGCAGGAGTGTGAGGTCGCCCATCACACCATCAACGATGATGAGCGGATCGTTGCCGCCCGTGAGCGAGGTAGTACCACGCAGGCGCACGGCACTCAGGGCGTTCGAGCCGTTGCGCTCCACCTGCAGACCTGCCACACGTCCGCGGATGGCATCCAGGGCATTGGTGGCCTGGTCCTTATTGTTCATCCCGCTTTCGCCGATGATGCTTACCTGACTGGTATTGACATTGTCGAAATATCCTATAGCCTTGAGCGTATCTGATGTTGTTTTTCCCGTTTCCGTTTGTTGGGCGAAGCCCATCTGACAGGCAACGGTCACGGCGGCAATAGTTGCCAGAATCCTTTTGTTCATAGATAAGGAGGTTGATAAGTAATGAATAATGCCACAAAAGTAGATATAAAAAAAAGAAAATGCAAGTTTTTCCTGCATTTTCTTTTTCCCCTTATTTTTACCTTTTTACTTTTTTACCTTTTTACCTTCTACTTATGCTTTTTGTAGTATTTCAGTCCGCGCTTCACGTTTTCTTTCACGGCATCGCTCGACATGGTGGCTCCGGTGACGCCGTCGGGGTTCAGTTTTTCGGCCTTGCTTACCTTCAGACCGTCCCAAGCCGACATCATCTCGCGTTTCACGCGTACAAAGTATTTCGGCGTCTCCTGGTTCTTCAGCGCTTCAATCTTTTCCACTTTGTCTTTTTTAATGGTAATTTTCAGTGGTGTGGTGCCCCGGTAGCCCTTCACGTCCTTGCCCAGTTCGGTGGTGTTCACCACGTAGGTTCCGTCGGCCATCTTTGTCATCGTGCCGTCTTCTTTCTGTGCAGCGTTGATTCCTGCTGTGGCCGAGGCCACGAGCATCAGGGTTACCAAACAGTTTGTAAGTTTCTTATTCATATTTCCTAAATTATATTATTTAACGGGGACAAAGATACGAAAAAACGAGAGCAGAACAAAATAAATTTATTTATTTTTTATGCCGAGTTCAAGTATCTTCGCTAATTCAATAGCAAAGATACGAAAAAACGAGAGCAGAACAAAATAAATTAATTATTTTTGGCAATGAGACAGTTGCCGCCCGCTTCGGCAGATAATTGAAATTTGACAGATTTCGTGGTGTTTTGGTTTCAATTTGTAATTAAACCGTCTTTAAATACTTTCAATATGCAAGCAAATCATTCTTTTAACAACTACTTTGTTTGATTTTCTTTTGTTTTTCTTTCATTTTGCAATAATTTTGCACCCGAAAGCTTTCAAGTTGACAAGTAAATGATAGTATTAATTTAAAAGGTGAAAAGGTATGAAAAGGATTGAAGCTATTATCCGTAAGACCAAGTTCGAGGATGTGAAGGAGGCTCTGCTGCGCTCAGACATCGATTGGTTTGAGTACCACAACGTGCACGGCATCGGGCAGAGCCGTGAGGAGAGAATTTACCGTGGTGTGCAGTATTCGACTGACGTTATCGAGCGCGTTGCGCTGACTATCGTCTGCCGCGACCAGTTTGTGGAGCCTACTA
Source organism: Prevotella sp. (assembly GCA_017508965.1). Lineage (GTDB taxonomy): Bacteria > Bacteroidota > Bacteroidia > Bacteroidales > Bacteroidaceae > Prevotella. The sequence goes on from JAFWQT010000102.1 coordinate 23,518, forward strand.
TAAAAGTTATCCTGAAAGTGGCCCATACGGGCGAAATTGGCGACGGGCGCATCTTCGTGAGCGAAATGATAGATACGTGGTCGATCCGCACTGGTGAAAATGGTGATACGGTGCTCAGGGATAAGAAGTAGGAACTCCATTCCCAGCCCCTCCCGAGTGAGGGGAGTAAGTAGTAATAACACAAACACAAAAGACCCAGCGCCCCTATGATGGTCTTCCCCTTGTATGGGGGATAAGAGAGGGGCTTTCAGATATGGACAATTTATCACTTGATACAGTATGGATGCTGTTGGCAGCCATGTTGGTTTTCTGGATGCAGCCCGGTTTTGCGCTGTGTGAGGCGGGCTTTACCCGCAGCAAGAACACGGCAAACATCCTGATGAAGAACTTTGTCGACTTTATGTTCGGTTCGCTGTTGTTCTTCTTCCTCGGCTTTGGATTCATGTTCGGCAGCGAGGGTGCAGGCTTCATCGGCATGCCCAACTGGGGCGACCTCAGTTTCTATAAGGGCGAACTGCCCGTAGAAGGCTTCCTGATTTTCGAGACTGTGTTCTGCGCCACCAGCGCAACGATTGTCAGCGGCGCTATGGCCGAGCGTACCAAGTTCTCGATGTATATGATTTATAGTGCAGCTATTTCGCTGTTCATCTATCCCATCGAAGGTCACTGGACGTGGGGCGGCGGCTGGCTCTGCAACGATGCTGCCGACGGGTTTATGATGACGACGTTCGGCGATGTGTTCCACGACTTTGCCGGTTCTGCCATCGTGCATAGTGTGGGTGGAGTGTTGGCGCTCATTGGTGCTATGGCTCTCGGACCCCGTATCGGTAAATATTCTGCCGACGGTAAGAGCCGCGCTATTCCAGGTCACAACCTTACGCTGGCCTCGCTGGGCGTATTCATCCTCTGGCTCGGATGGTTTGGTTTCAACCCAGGCTCACAGTTGGCAGCTTCGGGCGAGGTGAACCGCATCGCCATCAGTCATGTGTTCCTGACCACCAACCTCGCTGCTGCGGCAGGCGGAACGGCAACGATGTTCCTCACTTGGCTGAAATATGGTAAGCCGTCGCTCTCACTGACGTTGAACGGTGTGCTGGCCGGACTGGTGGGAATCACGGCAGGCTGCGACTTGGTGTCGCCTCTCGGAGCCATCGTCATCGGACTCGTCTGTGGATTGGTGCTGGTCTATTCCATCGAGTTTATCGATCACAAGCTACACATCGACGACCCTGTGGGTGCTTCGTCGGTACATGGTGTCTGCGGTATCCTCGGTACGCTGATGACAGGTCTGCTCTCCACTTCTAACGGAGTTTTCTATGGTCATGGATGGGGATTCTTTGGCGCCGAGTGCTTCGGCATTCTCTGCATCGACCTTTGGGCAGCCGCCTGCGGTTTCGTCTTGTTCTATGGCATCAAAAAGTTGCACGGCCTGCGTGTCGGAGCCCGTATCGAGGAAGAAGGACTCGACGTCTATGAACATGGTGAGAGTTGCTATAACTAAAAAACACCCACCCCTGCCCCTCCCGAAGGGAGGGAGATAATAGCGGAAAGGTGAAATCGTAAAATTGTCAAATCGTCAAATATAAGAGATTGTAAAATGATGAAAAAGATTGTTGTAATTGCAATGGGACTGGTGCTGAGCAGCACCGCCCTTGCACAGGAGAAGGTTGAGACAACCGTTAGTGGAGATTTCGTAAGCAGTTATATATGGCGTGGACAGGATCTGGGCAGCGCTGCCGTGCAGCCAACACTGGGTGTGGCCTATAAAGGCCTAAGCCTGACGGCCTGGGGCAGTTACGGACTGACGAACCCCGACGATGTGAAGGAGTTCGACCTGACATTAGGCTATTCCGTCGGAGGCTTTAACATCGGCTTGACCGACTATTGGTTCAGCGTGGGCCTCGACCCGGACGGCCGCTATTTCAAGTACGATGCCCATAGCACGAACCATGTCTTTGAAGCCATGGTGGGTTACGACTTCGGTCCTGTGGCACTTGCATGGTACACCAACATCGCCGGCAACGATGGCGAAAACAAAGACGGCAAGCGTGCCTATAGCAGCTATGTCGAGGCGAATGTCCCATTCAGCCTTGCCGGTGTTGACTGGAAGGCCACGGCAGGTGTCGTTCCCTACGCCACCACCTTATACGGCACCACGGGCTTCGCCGTCACTAATTTGTCGCTGCGAGCCACAAAGGAAATCAAAGTGACGGATACGTTCTCCGTTCCCGTCTTCGGACAGGTAACAGGAAATCCCTGCTCACAGAAAGCCTATCTGGTTTTTGGATTAACGCTGCAACCATAATAATGATTAGGTGCTCCCCTTTCTTTGTTTAAACGGAGAGGGGGGAGATTACCTTTTCTGATGTGTGATTGAGTAAAACATAAAGTAATATGAAGATTAAGAGACGTTGGAAGATTCTGATGACGGCGATGACACTGATTGCCGTTGCAGGTGTTTTTGTGGGAGAACCCACTTTTGAGTGTGACTGGTCTGTGATTTCCGCTGCCGATGTGGCTTGGTTGATCACGGCCACCATCTTTGTGTTGATGATGACGCCCGGACTTTCGTTCTTCTATGGCGGCATGGTGGGGGCAAAGAATGTGATATCCACGATGCTCCAGTCGTTTATTGCCATGGGACTTATCTCCGTGCTGTGGGTGGTCGTTGGTTTTTCGCTCTGTTTCGGCGACGACATCGGCGGTGTCATCGGCAATCCGCTGTCGTTCCTGATGTTCAAGAATGTCGGGGCTGAAGTCTATACCACCCCCGCGGGCAATGTGCTGGGCGGCGCAACCATTCCGCTGGCTCTTTTTGCCTTGTTCCAGATGAAGTTTGCCATCATCACGCCGTCGCTCATCACGGGCTCGTTTGCCGAGCGTGTGCGCTTCTCGGCGTATATGTTCTTCATGATGTTCTTCTTTTTCTTTATATATTGTCCGCTGGCCCACATGACATGGCATCCCGAAGGACTATTCTGCCGCTGGGGCGTCATCGATTTCGCCGGAGGTATCGTGGTGCATGCCTCGTCGGGTGTGGCTCATATACGCGAGAAGAAGAATAGGTGATTCTGATAAAAAAAGGCCCCGAAGCTCACGCTCCGGGGTTCTTTCAATCTAAAAAGATATAATAACCAAACCTATATAATAACTAACTATTACTTAATAACTTTATTCACTCTAAATCCTAACTGTTTTTGTTTGTCTTTTTGTCGGTAACTTTTGTTTTCTGATGCAAAGCTACATCATTCTGCGTTGCCGGCAATGATTTTCTGCTTTTTTCTTAAAAGTTAGTATAGTCAAGCAGGCTTTCTTTGGACAAAACGGGGAAATTGCTTCGAAAACTGTCCAAAGGAGTTGTTTTCGGAGAGAAAAAAAGTAAAAAGGTAAAAAAGTAAAAAAGTCAGGCTATACCTTTTCGAAGGTTCTGATGAGATGGATGACGGTGCCCCACACTTCGAAGTTGTCGCCGGCTTTCACCTGAAAGACGGGATAGTCGGGGTTGGCGGGTTTCAGTTCGATATAGCCCTGGCTGCGATGCGTCAGGTCGAGATACTTCATGGTGAACTCTCCGTTCCAGAAGGCCACCACGATGGAACCGTCGCGCGGCTCCACGGCACGGTCGATAATCACGCGGTCGCCGTCGAAGATGCCGGCATCCTTCATCGAGTCGCCCTCCACGTCGCCATAGAACGAGGCCTCGGGGTGGCGGATATAGTCGCGGTTGAAGTCCAGCGTCTCGTGCATATAGTCGTCGGCAGGCGAGGGGAATCCCGCCTTCACTCCAGCATGTTCCAGTTCCAGGCGGGTTTCGAATACACCGCGTTTTATCTTGATGTTGCTCATGTCTTATTGTTCTTCTCTTTATTTAATGTAATAATATCGCTCCAGCGGGTGGTGGGATTCTTGCTCCGGAACTCGTGCTTGATGGCGTTGGCAAATACCTCAGCTTTCTTCGTCGTGCCGCTTTGCGCATATTGCTGCGCCCCGATGACCACCGTCTCGCTGCCGTTGATGCGGTTGATGCGGTCGACAGCTTCGTCCAGTCGGCGCAACTTCATGATTTTCTCGGCGCTGATGTCGAAAAGGTCTTGCTGGACGGGCGAGTCGGGCATGATGCCCATCACAATCACACCAGCCTTCTTATACTTGTAACCTTCACGGAAAATGGTTTTCAGCACGTCGTTGGCGGCCTGCACGATGGTTGCCGTTGAATTCGTGGGCGTCACCAGGCGCGTCTCCTGAAAGTTCCAGTATTGTGCCAGGTCTTCGCGGAACACATTGGTATTGACAAACACCCCGACAATGGAGGCCACCGTTTTCTGCATCCTTAGTTTTTCGGCACACCGGGCGGCGTAGTTGGCCACATGGGTGCGCAGCGTCTCCAGGTCGCTCACCATACCGTTGAACGAACGGCTGGTGCAAATCGATTTTTTCTTGGCCAGCTGCTCGTTGGGTACGGCATCGCCGCCGTTCAGTTCGCGCCAAGTCCTCACCACGTTGATGTTGCGGAATGTCTGCTGCACCCATTCCTCGGGATGGCGGGCCAGATCGAGCGCGGTCTTCATGCCCAGCGCTTGCAGACGGGCCGAATACCTGCGACCAAGTCCCCACACATCTTCTATGGGGCACCAGTTCAGCGCCCGCTCGCGCTTGTAGTCGTTATCAATCATGCAGCAATGCCTGTAGGCCTCGAACTTCTTGGCCAGTTTCGAGGCAATCTTTGCCAGCGTCTTGTTCGCAGCCAGTCCCACGCTGACGGGCAGTCCCACCTCGCGCTTTATCCGCTGCTGCAGGTGTTCGCCCCACTGCTGGAGCCGGTCGGGCTGGGTGCCGTCGAGATAGACGAAGCACTCGTCGATGGAATAGCGGAAATAGGCGGGAGCCTCCTGGCGGATAATGCTGACCACGCGCCCCGTCAGCTCGCCATATAGCTCATAGTTCGACGAGAACACGGCAATAGTCCGTTCCGCTAAAGCGGCAGAAGGTGGCTGAAACCCGATATTGTAGCCTGGGAATTGCTCGGCCAACTGGAAATAAGGTATGCCCTCTTTGATGCCCAGCTGCTTTGCCTCTTTGCTGCGCGCCACCACGCACCCGTCGTTGTTGCTCAGCACAACAATGGGTGTTCCTTCCAGGTCGGGCCTGAACACCTTCTCGCAAGAGCAATAGCAATTATCTATGTCAATAATTCCGTACATGGTTTCTTTCGGTTTCAATAGATTCTATAGTCTCTATAGTCTCTATAGTTTCTATAGTTACTATAGCGTCTAGAGCAACTATTCCTCGTTCTGTTCTTCCAGGCGGCGCTTCAAGGCTTTGATTTCTTCCTGCTGGGCGTTATATGCATTTAGGGCACGCTGTTTCAGGTCTTCGTAGGCAGCTTGCCAGCGCTTAGCCTCGGCGGTGGCTGCGCTTAGTTGTTGCTGCAACTGTGGAACGGTACGCTCCAGCTGGGCCAAGCGCTCGTCCTGCTGCTTGCGGTAGGCGGTGCGGGCCTTGTGCATACGCTCCTTTACGCCTCCTTCCTTAATGAAGATTTCCTCTACCTTTTTCAGGTATCTGTTCATCATCGCATCCACTTGATAACAGAGAGTCAGGCCAACATTGGCCATCTCTTCGGCCGACCATTGTTGAAAGTAAGGCTCGTAGTCGGAAAGATGGTTATGCTTCTTGGTGTAGTCCTGCATGGGCTGGAAGCGCTTGTCGATGGGCGTCCACAGAGGAAGATGGCGCGACTTAATGAAATCTTCGAAATCCTGACGCAGTTCACCGATGCTGGAGCGAGCCACGTTCAGTAAGTTGACTTCCATAGCCGTGGATGTCTTGCCGTCTTCTGACCCTTCCACAATGTTCTGCTTGCCTGAACGTGCAGCCTGCACCATCTGATCCACCGTTCGGTCTCCGCGACTGGGCAGGAAACGTTCGCAGAAGACATAAGTGAGGTGATAAAGCACCTCTGCCTTCTGATAAAATCTCAGGTCCTGCCACTTGGGCACGCTCCTGAAGATACTTGGCATAACCTCTTTTTTGTCTTTTTGCCCGGTTTCTTCCATTCCGATGCAAAAATACAAAATTATGAGTGCAGGGCAAAATTTTTATTTTAAAATTTTAAGTGCATTTGCAGCCGCCATTCCTCACATCTTAATCTTTCTTCCGTTCACTTTGACGTTTCTTAGCCGGATGTTGTTGGTTTTGTGCATATAGAATGGCTGGCGCTCGTCGGGGTGGATGGTTTCCAAGTTGATGTTTTTCAGACAGATGTTCTCTGCATGGCTGATGGAGAATCCCCATGCGGGCTGAATGCCGTGGGCCGATGGTTCGGGATAGTTGGCCTCGCCCAGCTGGCCGCCTGTCCGTGCCTCGGGGATGAAGAAGGGATTGCGCCCCCGCTGCTCTTTGTAGTCGTCGAGCGTCAGACCGCCGCGGAACTGCACGCGCAGGTTCTTGATGCTGACATTGCTGACGGGATGTCCCTCGATGCCCGCTATCAGACAGGCATAGCGGCTGTCGGCATCGGTAACGCTGACATCCTTGATGCTGATGCCGCTGACCACCGAATGGGGCGACCCGGCAGGCGTGCGCATGCGGTCGCCCAACCGGATATAGATGGGCGAGTTGCAGATGTCGGTCATCGTCAGTCGGCTGACTTTGATGTCGGTCATTTCAGCCCCGTCGACCGTTTCCAATGCCAGTCCGCGGCTGTGGACGAACCGGCACCGGCGGACGGTGATATGGCGGAATCCGCCGTTGCTCTCGGTGCCCAGCTTGATACGTCCTGTTGGTCCGTCGCCGTCGGGAGCCTTCTCTGTCTTTGTGGTGTATGTGCCGTCTAAGAACGAACCCACGTCGTAGCCGCTGACGTCGCAGTCCTCTACCACGACATATTCCGTGGGTTTGGCACGCCCCAGGGCATACGAGCATTTCAGCACGATGGCGTCGTCGTTGGGCGTGTTCACGCGGCAGTTCCTCACCTTCACCCTTTCGCAGCAGTCGATGTCTATTCCGTCGCGGTTGGTGTCGACCGTCACGTTTTCTATCAGCAAGTCATCAACACCTGTGAGCAGCATGGCAAAATGGCCGCAGCTGAGGAATTTGAGGTCGCGGATGGCAACCTGGCGGCAGTCGCGCAGCGCCAATGCCTTGTTGGCAATAGTCGTGCTCGAGATTCCCTTTCTAGGTTCTCCGCGCCACAGCACTCCTGTGCCGTCAATCAGTCCCTCGCCCTCAATAGTGATATCATGCAGGTTTTCGCCCCATATCAGCGAGTTGTGCCAATGACTATGGCCGAAATCCTGATAGTGCGAGTCGTTAGGCTCGGCCTCGTCGTATCCCATCGTGTCGCTGACCGAAGCCGCTTTCATCACAGCTCCCTTCTCGAACCGCAGGGTGATGTTGCTCTGCAGGTGGACGGAATAGCAGAGATAGGTACCCTGTGGCAATACCACTGTTCCTCCGCCCTGGCTTGCCGCCCGTTCGATGGCAGCGTTGATGGCAGGCGAGTCGATGTGCCGCCCGTCGCCCACGGCCCCGAAATCTTTCACATTGAATGCCGGGGAAACGATGAGTGACAAGTTATAAGCGATGAGAAGCAGCAGAATCCTCTGCCATAATGTTTTACTTTCTCTCATTATATGATAGTTCTCGTGTGTCATTTATCTGTTTGTTAATTCTTCTTTACTTCTGACGGCAGAATGCCGAATTCCTTCTTGAACGTCTCGCGGAAATGGGCCATCTGGTTGAATCCCGTCATCATTGCCGCCTGCGACACGTTGTAGTCGCCACTTGCAATCAGCCGGTAGCAGTGGTGCAGGCGTCGCTTGCGGATATATTCCAGCGCGGTCATTCCCGTCAGTGCCTTCACCTTTCGGTAGAAGGTGCTATGGCTCATGGCCATCTTGTCGGTGACGAAGGCCATGTCGATGTCTTCCTTCATGATGTTTTCCTCTATCAGACTGTTCAGCCGTTCGATGAACTCCTGGTCGAGTCGGCTCAGCCGCGGTTCATCGTCAGGCTTCTCGCTGGCAGGTGCAGCCTCGGTAATCGGTGCAGGACTCTTGGTCGATGCCGCTCTGAATGCAATGAGTTCGGCCAGCCGGCGACGGTTGGCGAGCAGGTTTTCGATGCGGCTTTGCAGCAGTCTGGCGCTGAAAGGCTTCGTCAGGTAAGAGTCGGCACCGCTGTCGTATCCCTCTTCCTTGTCCTCGACGGTGTCTTTTGCCGTGAGCAGGATGATGGGGATATGGCTTGTACGCATGTCTTCTTTCAGCCGTTTCGTCATCTCAATACCGTTCATCTTAGGCATCATGATGTCGCTCACGATGATGTCGGGAATCTGTTCAGAGGCCGTGTTCCATCCTTCCTGGCCGTCGGCCGACTGAACGATGCGATAGTCATCGCCCATGGAGTCGGCAATGTACTGGCGGATGTCGTCGTTATCCTCTACCACAAGCAGCAGCGGACGCATGTCTTCGCCGGCAGTCTCTGTATTCTCGTTGTCGACGGTTTCTTCCACGTCTTCCTTATGTAGGGCGTTGGGGTAGGTGTTGTCCATCTCGATGGAGAACGTGAACCTGGCGCCTTCGTCCGGTTTGCTGTCAACGGTCAGCGTTCCTTCATGCAGTTCGGCCAGCGATTTGACGAGCGCCAGTCCGATGCCTGTGCCCGAGGCCTGATGCTTTCCCCTGCTCTGGTAGTATCGGTCGAAGATATGTACCTGGTCTTCTTTCGCGATACCGCAGCCTGTATCGTCTACCGAGATGCACAGCAGCATATTCCCTTCGGTATATACTTTGAGGTTAATCTCGCCCTCGCTGGTATATTTCACGGCATTTGACATCAGGTTGTTGATGATGGTGGTAATCACCTCTGAGTCGAAATAAACGTCAGGGAGGTCGGGTCGTACATCGATGTTGATGGCAACATTAGGGTTGCGGTTCAGCTGCTTGAAGTAAAGTCCGATTTCCTCGGCCAGTTTTCCGAGATTTCCCCGGGCCACGGTCAGACGACGGTTCTGGGTTTCCGTCTTGCGGAATTCCAGAATCTGGTTGATCAGGTCGCGCAGCCGGCCGGCACTCTTGTTGATAAGACTGATTTTCTTTTTGTAGAGTTCAGGCAATTGCTTGTCGTTTGTCAGGTCTTCCAGCGGTCCCAGTATCAGGGTGAGCGGCGTGCGCAGCTCGTGTGTCACGTTGGTGAAGAAGCGCAGTCGTTCCTCGTGCAGTTCCTGCTTTTGCTGGTTTTCGCGGCGTTCCAGTTCCAGCGAGTTCTCCAGCTTGAGCTTGTGCTTATAGTTATGCAGCAGATACCATACGAGGGCCGAGGCCAGCAGCGCATATACAAGCCATGCCCACCAGGTGCGCCAGAAGGGCGGCTTGATGGTGATTTCCAGCCGCGTTTCGCGTGCGTTTTCCCAATCCTGGCTTTTCAGTTTTCCGCGCAGGATGAAGGTGTAGTGACCGGGGCGCAATCCGCGGAACACCACATCGTAGTCGTTTCCCACGTCGTACCACTTGCTGTCCATGCCTTTCATCATGTACGAATACTCCACCTGTTCGGTCAGTGCATAGTTGCGCACGGTGAAGGTCAGTCGGAGCGTGTTCTGCCTGTAGGTGGTGGTCACCCGTCCCTTGTCGTCGGGTATCAGCAGCTGCCGCTCGGTGTTGCTGCCCACGGGGTTGTAGGCTTCGCAGGCAATAATCTGCACGGCGGCCATCTGCTGCTGGTTGTCCATCTGCATGGGATTGAAATAGCATACCCCCGAGGCAGAACCGAAGAAAAGGGTGTTGAGGGCGCCTGTGGCGGCCGCTCCCGGCGAGAAACTGTTCAGCTGCCACGGTCCCAGATGGTTATAGTTGTAGGTCTTCCCCGTGCTTTCCACATAGCACGAGATGCCCCTATAGGTACTCATCCATACGCGGCCGTCGCCGTCGAGCTGCAGGGCCAGCACATGTGGGTCGTCGAGTCCGCTCTCACGGCCGATGATGTGAATACCCGTCAGTTCAGTGGGATTGTCGATACACACCAGTCCGCCCTCGGTGGCCATCCACACACGGTGTTTGCTGTCGGTGACAGCCTGGTTGATTTTTCCCGAGAGCAGTCCGCTGCCTACCGTAGCGTGACGGAAGGTGTTCTTTGCCAGGTCGTAGCTGAAGACGCCGCCTCCCAGCGTGGTTATAATAAGGTGGCGACTGTCGGTCCTGATGAAACTGGTGGCAGGCATTCCTATCGCCTTGCTCATGGCCTCCTGTCTTTCCACCTTTCCCTCGCTATAGCGATAGATACCAAATTCGCCGCCAATCCACACACTGCCGTCAGCCTCTTCGGCAAAGGCATGCACATCCGACTCCTCCGGCTTGATAGGAATCGGCTCGAACCGTCCTGTTACCCGGTCGAAGCGCATCACGCCCTGGTCGTCTATACCTATCCATACATGGCCCGAATGGTCGGCCATCAGGCAGCGGGCAAACGAGAGTTCGCGCCGTGTCATGTTCCGCCACGACCAGCTTCCCGTCTGACTGGTTCCCTGCCAGAAAGCCAGTTCGGTTTCGCTGGCCGTCCAGAATCCTCCGTTGCCCGGAGCAATGGCTGTGACGGGGCGCGCATGCCGCTCTTCGTCGAGATAGTCCAGCAGCTTGAAGTTCGATTTCCATGTGCTGATGAAGTCAACACCCGTATTGTGGCAGCCCACCCAGATATTGCCGTACTCGTCTTGGACGATGCTGCGCGAGCTGACCGACGACAGTTTCACCTTGACATCCTGATAATGCTGGTGGTCTTCTGGGTCAACCACACGAATGCCGCCCATGTCGGTGGCCACCCACAGGCGCCCGTCGTTCATCTGCAGTATGTCGTACACATTATCATTATAGTCCTTGTCTTTTCTCGTCACCTTTTCGAAAGTTCCGTTCTTGGGATTGAAAAGAGCCAGTCCGTTTTCGGTTCCCACCCAAATGCGCTGCCTGTCGTCCTGGTAAATCTTTCGCACGTTGTTGCCTGGCAGACTGGTGTTGTCGCCGGGTGTGTGCTGGAAGTTCCTGACGGAACCGTTGTTCAGGTTGACGATGCTCATTCCGTGATGACTGTGACCGAGATAGAGATGCCCGTGCCCGTCGTCCAATGCGCAGCGGTTTTGGTACATCTGCCTTGTCTTAAGACTGGTCAAAGCGAGTGTGCGGCAGTTCAGCCGTTGCACCTCTCCGTTGCCAAATACAAGCAATGCACCGTCGGCCGTCTCGGAGATGCCGACAATGGTCGACGGAACCAATCCGTCCTTCTGACTCAGATTCTGTACTTTCCCGCTCGTCGGATTATAAATGCTCAGTCCAAGTCCGGCAGCGATTAATATTTGGCCCGTCGGTTTGTCGAAATAGAGCGCTGAAACTGCCAGTCCGTTGACTGCGTCGTTTGCGGTGAAGGCATTACATGTCTCTCCTGCTATCCTGCTCACTCCGGCCTCGGTTCCTGCCCACACGTATCCCTGTCCGTCGACAGCCAGGCAGAGGACGAAGTCGTTGGATAGGCCGTCGGCCGAACTGAAGCGTCGGCTGACGGTGTATTCCTGTGCAAAGGCAGATGCCAGGGAAATGACGACCGAAAAGAGATAAGCGATGAGTCTCCGATACATGGTTATAAAAAGTTTTCTTGCTGCAAATATAAATAAATATATTAATGTGACAAGCGTTTTTCATCCGCTTTTCGGATTTTGACAGAAAACTGTATGCAGATAGACGAAATACCAAACAAAAACCCAGTTTTTGGCTGTTTTTATGGCAGTTGAAGGAAAACCGTACATTTTTCGGGATAATCGATACAGATTCTCGTCATGACAGATTTTTGTATGCTGTTTGACGAATTATTGTCCGTAAGGAATGAAAATTGCGCTATACCTTTGCACCCAAACAAACACTTTACCAATTATTATTTTGAATATTCTCTTTAAAGTTAGGTTATTGTTAGTTATTATTTCCGGCAGGTATTTCGTTTTTTTGAGGTTAAAAAGATTATTCAGGGTTGCTAAGAGTAATAATACGTATAACTATAATATTCATTAATTAAATTTAAGTCAAATGGAAAAACAAAGGAGAACTAACCTGAAAAGTTGCTGCAAGATGTGGCAGCGTTTTCTCTTCCTTGCCCTTCTGACGGTCTGCTCTACAGCAGCCATGGCGCAGGGAAAAGTATCGGGTAAGGTTGTTGACGCCACTGGCGAACCCGTCATTGGTGCCAGTGTGATTGTCAAGGGAACCAGCAATGGCACGGTGACCGATCTCGACGGAAGGTTCGAGATTCCCAGTGTGCCGGCGAGCGGCCGTCTGGAAGTCTCTTTCGTCGGTTTCAAGACACAGACTATTGATGTCGGTGGCAAGAACAATTTCAGTGTGACGCTGCAGGAAGACAACGCACTGCTCGACGAAGTGGTGGTGGTCGGCTACGGTGTGCAGCGCAAGAGCGACGTGACGGGTGCACTGACCCGCGTCAACGAGGAACAGCTCAACAATCGTCCGGTGTCGAATGCCATTGAGGCCCTTCAGGGTAAGGCTGCCGGTGTGGACATCACGACGAGCGAGCGCCCCGGCACGCTGGGTTCTATCCGCATTCGTGGTAACCGCTCCATCAACGCCTCCAACGAACCGCTCTATGTGGTCGACGGAGTTCCCCTGAGTTCCGGCGGCATAGAGAGCCTGAACTCGCGCGACATCGAATCCATCGACATTCTGAAGGATGCCTCTTCGACTGCCATCTATGGTAGCCGGGGTGCCAACGGCGTGGTGCTCATCACCACCAAGCGCGGTAAGGAGGGCAAACTTCAGCTGACCTACAACGGCTCAGTGACTTTCGAGAAGATTGTCGACAAGAGCCCTGCCTTCAGTGCCAGCGACTATATCACCTGGCGCCGCTGGGCCTACTACAACTCCAGCTCTGCCAATACTTCCTATCCGCGCGGCGACCAGCCCACGATGGAAAACGACAAGAAAATCTTCACGGGCGACGACGTGGCCTGGAAGAACATCGAGAAGGGATGGGCAAGCGGAACATGGGACCCCTCGCAGGTGACCGATACCGACTGGACGGAACTGGTCACACAGACTGGTATCACTCACGAGCACACGCTGCGCGCCCAGGGCGGTACGAAAGACATGCAGGCCAGCTTCTCGTTTGGCTATCTGAACAACGAGGGCACACAGAAAGGTCAGGAGTATGAGCGCTACAATGCAGCCGTGACGGCCGATGTGCAGGCCACGAAGTGGTTCAAGATGGGCGGCTCTATCAACGCCTCGTGGAGCAAGCAGGACTACGGTTTCTCGCGCACGGGCCAGTCGTCGAGTTCCGGTCCTACCGATATTTATGGCGCCGCAAAGGCCATCCTTCGCTACACGCTCCCCTACGATGAGAACGGCCAGATCATCAACATGCCTGGTGGCTCTACAACCAACACTTATACCGTGATTGACGAATGGACCAAGTCGAACGATAATCGCGAAGTGTTCCGCGCGCTGGGAAGCTTCTACGGTCAGATTGACTTTGGTAAGATTTTCGAACCCGTGCAGGGCTTGATGTACAAGATGCAGTTCGGTCCCGACTTCCGCTACAGCCGTCAGGGTATCTTCCTCGATGCCACCTCGGCCACTCGTCTGGGCGGTAAGAACTACGTGCGCCGCGGCGACGACCGTCACTTTTCTTGGACGCTCGACAATATGCTGATGTATAACCGCACGTTTGGCGACCACGCCATCGGCCTCACGCTGCTCCACAGTGCTTCGAAATACAATGCCGAGAGCAGTAGCATCAACGAAGAAGGCAACCCGTTCCCCTCATTCCTGTGGAACAACATGGGCACGGGTATCGACATCACCGAGCCCAACTACAAGGTAGGCCTCGGCACAGGACTGACCGAGAACTCGCTGCAGTCGTGGATGGCCCGCGTGAACTACTCGTTCATGGACCGTTATCTGCTGACGGCCAGTGTGCGTCGCGACGGTTCTTCGGTGCTCTCCGAGGGTAACAAGTGGGACACCTTCCCCTCGCTGGCCCTGGGTTGGCGCATGGAACAGGAAAAGTGGCTGCGCGACGTGAAGTGGATTGATCAGCTGAAACTCCGCTTCGGTGTCGGTGTGACGGGTAACTCCTCTGTCGGCCCTTACGGCACGCTCGGCGTGATCAGCGGCTACTGGATGCCGTTCAGCACGGGCAACTCGTTTATCCTCGTGACCAACGAACCGTACTATTCTTCCGGTTCGAACAAGCTGCCCAACAAGAAATTGGGCTGGGAGAAGACCACTCAGTATAACTTCGGCGTGGACTTCAGCTTCCTGCGCGGCCGCATCAACGGTGCCTTCGATATATACACATCGCGCACTAAGGACCTGCTGCTCGCCATGTCGCTGCCTTCGCTGACGGGTTATCCCTCGATGATGGACAACATCGGTGAGACCAAGAACAAAGGTTTCGACCTGACGCTGAATTTCATCCCCGTGCAGACCAACGGATTCGAGTGGATTTCAACGCTGAATACCGCCTGGCAGAAAGACGAGATCGTGGAATTGGCCAACGGCAAGCAGGACGACATCAACAATGCCTGGTTCATCGGCGAGAGCATCTCCGTGTACTACGGCTTTGAGTCGGCTGGCCTGTGGCAGGAGGGCGATGCCTCCGAGATGGAGAAGTTCAATGCCAACGGTGCTAAGTTTACTCCTGGTAACGTTCGTCCTGTCGACCAGAACGGCGACTACAAGATTGATGCTGCCGACCGTGTGATCCTGGGCAACCGCAATCCTCGCTGGACGCTGGGATGGAGCAACACCTTCAGCTGGAAGGGACTCGAACTGAACATCGACCTCTTCGGCCGCTTCAAGTATAAGATCAGCACTGGCGGCGAAGGCCAGCTCGGTATGTACCAGCAGCGCGAGATTGACTACTGGACACCCGACAACACTGGCGCCGAGTGGCAGAAGCCTATCTACAACCAGTCGGGCGGCGACCCCTATTCCGGACTGCTCGGATTCAAGGATGCCTCGTTCATCAAGATTCGTAACCTCTCGCTGGGCTATCGCCTGGACAAGACGCTGTGCGACAAGATTGGAATCCAGGGAGCCAAGGTCTACGTTCAGGGCAAGAACCTGGGCATGCTCTACTCTTCGGTGGATTTCATGGACCTCGACACGGGAGCCACTTTCTTCAACCGCGGCTTCACCATCGGTCTGCAACTTGATTTCTAAAAGATGATAATATATGTTGAACTACAGAAAGAATAAGACTATGAAATATATCAGTAAAATCATGATAGTTGCCACGGCAGTAGTGGCACTGGGAGGAACCACCTCCTGTTCGGACAGCTTCCTGGAGGAAGATTCGGGACACATGCTGACCGACGGACTGCTGGAGACGGGTGACGGCGCCCTCGCCATGGCTGCAGGTCTCTATGCCAATCTGCGCTGGCACTTCGGCTACGAGTGGGCCTACGGCATCACACTCTACGGTACCGACGAGTTCACCAACGGTGCCGACCTGACATCTGAGTGCTGGAACACCTACGACAACCGTCTAAATCCGCTCGACCTTACTCCGGCACTGGGTGCTGCCAACAAGAACTGTCCTGCCGTCTCGGCACTTTGGGACGAGATGTACTATGGCATCTCCACGGCCAACCTCGTGCTCTCGCGGGCTAATCTCGTCAGCGATGAGAGCAAACGCAACCAGGCCCTGGGCGAGGCTTACTTCCTGAGAGGCTACAACTACTACCGGCTGTTTGCCCAGTATGGTGCTGTCACCTTGCAGACCGAGCCTTCAAAGGCAGACTCTATCGTGAAGCACTACAAGCGTGCCACCGAGGAGGCCACGCTGGGACAGGTGATTTCTGATTTCGAAAATGCCTATAAACTGCTGCCCACGAAGAAGAACCGCGGCAACGGCACCTGGACCCGCTACACGGCTGCCCACTTCCTGGCCAAGGCACTGCTTTATCGCCAGTCGGAGCGCTGTAAGTCATGGAACAGTGCCTATCCCGCTGCCACCGACCTGAACCGTGCCATCGAGCTATGCGACGAGGTGATCAAGGCCTGCCCGCTGGCCCCTGACTATCGTTCTCTCTATGCCGACTGGGAAGGCGTGGACTGCTCTAACGAAGGCCTGAGCGAAATCCTAATGGTTGCCGAGCACAACGATGCCAGCTCTACGCAGGGACGTTTCGGCAACCGAACCTACAACTACTTCAATCCGCAGTTCTCCAACTTCTCTGGCGGCTGGACTCAGCGCGGACAGTATATCGGTGGTATGGACTTCCAGCGCTGCCGTCCCACGGAGTATGCCTACGAGATTTTCGACAACGTGAACGACTCCCGTATGTGGAAGACCTTCAAGACAGTCTATGGTCTGAACAACATTCCTAAGGGAAAGACTCCGGCAGTGGTGGCCAAGGAGAATGGCATCCAGGAGAGCCAGGTGCCCACGCTCGGCGACAACGGCATTCTTTTTATCCTGAACAAGAAGGACGACCCCCGTTTCCAGGATGAGACCACCTATGGAACCTTCGGCCGTGGTGCCGTGGCCCACTCTTTCGTTCATCCCGAGACCGGCAAGTGGGTGCCCAATGTGTTCCCCGTCTATCTGGGTGGAAAGTATGTGCTGAACACCTATGGTGTGAATGGCAACCCCTCGCAGTCGAACGTGTTCTGCGGAATCAATAAGACCGACGACGGCTCGCGCACTGCTGAGAAAGGCGATGCCCATCGTGACGTGATTATGGCCCGCACGGGCGAGACCTATCTCATCAAGGCCGAGTGTCAGGTTCGTCTGGAAAAATACAACGATGCCATTGCCACTGTCAACCAGCTCCGAGCCCGTGCTCAGTGGAAACAGGGTGAGGACCGTGAATACTACTCGGATGGTTCGCAGGCATTCACCTCTAACTCGACGGGTGCCTCCGTACTGGGTAAATGCTATCCGAATGCCGACAACAAGAAGGAGGAGCGCCTGAACAACCTGCAGGCTTATCAGGCTTCCTATCTGACCAAGAGCACCTACTATCTCTCCACCGGCATTCAGCACACCACCGACGCTTCCAGCCTGCAGATTGCCAGCTACAACCAGCTGCCTGCCGAAGACGAGGCCATATTGAGCCTGCTGGGTGTCACCGATGTGAAGGACCGTATGATCAACTTCATCTTCAACGAGCGCACACGTGAGTTGCTGGGCGAGTGGAACCGATGGGAGGAGCTGAGCCGCACCGACCTGCTGGTGAAGCGTGCCAAGGCTTTCAACCCCGAGGCAGCACCCAACGTTCAGGAGCGTCACAACTATCGTCCTATCCCGCAGAAGTTCATCGATACCCTGCAGAACGAGGACGGCACCAACCTGAGCGATGCCGACAAGAAGGCATGGCAGAACCCGGGCTATTAAAATGTAGAATTCTTAGTTTTAGTTATACATTGTTAGCTTGTTAGCATTTACTGGTAAAGGCTGCTCCGCGAGGTGCGGCCTTTACTTAAAAAAGAACCCACCCCTGTCCCTCCCGAAGGGAGGGGGATAATAGAGGAAAGGTAAAATTGTGAAATTGTAAAATTGTGAAATTGTCAAATCGTGAAATTGTAAAATTGTGAAATTGTAAATTTGTGAAATAATGAAAAGATATATGATGATATGGCTATTGGCAGTCGGATGGATACTGTCGGCTGTCGCGCAGGATGTGGACAGCAGTCTGTCGCGGCACGATTTCTTCTATGCCGGGCAGAGCAAGCAGCGCCGGATGTTCATGGTGAAGGAGGGCCAGGTGGTCTGGTCCTACCGTGACGCACTGAAGCGCGGCGAAATCAGCGATGCCGTGCTGATGAAGGACGGTCACATGCTGGTGGCCCATCAGTATGGCATAGCCGAGGTGACACCCGATAGCGAGACGCTGTGGAGCTATGCGGCTCCCGAGGGTACCGAGATTCATACCATCCAGCCCATTGGTCAGCGCCACGTGGTGTTTGTGCAGAACGGTCGTCCGGCCAAGGCGGTGGTGATGGAGATTCCCGAGTGCCGCATCGTTCGCGAGTTCGAGCTGCCCACGTCGGAGAAAGGTTCGGTACACGGACAGTTCCGCAATGCCCGCCTTTCGCAGCGGGGCACGCTGCTGGTGGCAAACATGGCACTGGGCTGCATCCACGAGTTCAACAGCGACGGCAAGGAGGTCGACCGCTGGGACGGTTTCCTGCCCTGGTCGGTTCAGGAGTTGCCTAAGGGTAACCTCTTGATAACGGGCCGCAAGGGAAAGATTCAGGAAATCAACCGTCAGGGACAGACCGTTTGGGAACTGAACACCACAGACTATGGCGTGACGCAGCCCCAGAAGACCGTCAGGCTGAAAGACGGCGGGCATCTGATCAACAACTGGTACAACGAGTGGAACAAGACGCCCATGGACACGGCCAATGCTCCCGTGCAGGCCATCGAGGTTGACAAGGACGGACATTTGGTGTGGCAGCTGAAGGCATGGAAGAATCCCGACCTGGGACCGTCGACCACCATCCAGCTGCTCGGCGACCCCGTCGACCGCAACCGCCTGTTCTTCGGCGAGTTCAACGGACGGCAGCCCCGGCTCTTCGTCGCTCCTAACCAGCCGATGGGCGAGGGGCGCGGCATTCATCCGGGACGTGTGGCATGGGTTCACTCGCCGGGAGTAGCCAGCTGGGACGGCAAGACAGGACTCTGGGTGGAAGACCGCTGGAACAATCAGGCCAAAGCCGACCGCATGGTCGTAGAGGCCGTGATGCAGCTGACCGGCGAGCCGACGGCCAAGAAGGCATGGCGCGCGCTGTTCAGGAACTTCAACAAGACCCATGGCCGTGGCAACCGCGGCTACAAGAAGGGCGAGACGATTGCCGTGAAGCTGAACATGAACAATGCCATCACCCACCGCGACACCATCGAACTGAACTCGTCGCCCTTCGTCACGCTGGCACTGTTGCGCTCGATGGTGCGCGACGGCGGCGTGCGCCAACAGGACATCATCGTCTGCGAGCCCAGCCGTGCCATCACCGACAGCATTTATAATAAGGTGCACCGCGAGTTCCCCTTCATCCGTATGATCGACAACCTCGGCGGCGACGGCCGCGAGAAATGCGAGTATTACCCCGAGCAGATAGTATATTCCGTCGACAACGGCAAGATGGCACGCGGCCTGGCCAAGTGCATCGTCGATGCCGACTACCTCATCAACTCCGCCTTGCTGAAGACTCACAGCGGTCCCGGCGTGACGCTGACCACCAAGAACTGGTACGGCGCCACCGACATCAACCTGCTCTGGCGGCAGAACGCCCACAACAATGTGAGCCAGGACAAGCGCAACGGCAAACCCCAGTACAAGACCTTCGTAGATTGGATGACGCACAAGGACATGGGCCAGAAGGCGCTGCTCTTCATCATCGACGGCACCTACGGCTCGCGCGACGTGAACGGCGCCCCGAATCCCAAGTGGATGAAGCAGCCCTTCTGCGGCGACTGGGCCTGCTCGCTCATCGTCTCGCAGGACGAGGTGGCCTGCGATGCCGTCGGCATGGACATCATCATCGGCGAGTGGCCCGAGTTCCAGAGCCTGAACTACTGCGACGAATACCTACGCGAAGCCGCCTCGCTGCCCAACGCTCCGAGCGGCACCATCTACAAGCAGCAGGGCAAGCCCGTGGGTAAGCCGGTGGGCCTGTTCGAGCACTGGAACAAAGACCATCAGTACACCAAGATAGACCTCAGATACAAGAAACTATGAAGCGACTCCTGATTAGTTTATCACTTATCATTTATCACTTATCACTTGCCTTCGCTATAGATGCCTTCCTGGGCATTCTGCCCGTCACCGACCCGCAGATGAAGATGAGCCTGAACGGCACGTGGCAGCTGAAGGTGGTTGAGGGAATCACCGACGACCAGTCGGTGCCTGCCGCTGACGCGACCTGGGGGCGCATTCCCGTGCCCGGCTGTTGGGAGGCCTACGGATTCTGCAAGCCCAGCTACGACAAGGCACTGCCGCTGACGGGCTACTACCGCACCTCGTTCACCCTGCCCGCCGCCTGGAAGGGGCAGCGCATCGTGGTCCGCTTCGACGGAGTGCTCTACGGCTACGACCTCTGGATTAACGGGAAGCCGGCCGGCTCGTGGCGCTCTGCCTACAACACGGCCCTGTTCGACATCACACCTTATATAAATAATAAGCGTGAGCGGCAGGAACTGGCCATGCGTGTCATCTCACAGTTCCGCGGCAGCGACTTCGACTACAACGACGACTGGGCACCCTGCGGCATCTTCCGCGACGTCACGCTGATGGCCGTGCCCGCTACCCATCTCGCTGACCTGACCATCCGCACAAAAAAAAATGGCGAAGTGATGGTTGAAACCCAAATCGAGCATGCAGATAAGCGAACTACGGTGATGTACGAAATACTTGATGCCTGTGGGGAGAAGGTTGCCTGGGGGAATAGTCCCCGCTTGTGGGTATGCGAACCGCATCTGTGGACGGCCGAAACGCCTTATCTCTACACCCTGCGCACCATGCTGCTCCAGAAAGGGAAACCGCTGCAGACCTTCGAGCACCGGTTCGGATTCCGCGAGCTGACCATCGACGGGAATATCCTGAAACTCAACGGACGGCCCGTCAAACTTCGTGGCGTCACCTCGCACAGCACCGACCCTGCGACGGTGAAGGTCATCAGCGAGGCCAGCATCCTGCGCGACATGCGGCTGATGAAGGAAGCCTCCATCAATTATATTCGCACGTCGCACTATCCGCGCGAGCCGCGCTTCTACGAACTGGCCGACTCGCTGGGCTTCTACGTCATCGACGAGGTGCCGTTCGGCTTCGGCGACAAGAACTTGTCCGACTCCACCTTCTACCCCGTGCTCCAGCAGCGGGCACAGGCCACCATCCGTCGCGACAAGAACCATCCCTCGGTATTGATTTGGAGCCTGGGCAACGAGAACCCGCTGACCGATATCTGCATCCGCCTGGGCGACTACGTGAAGCGCGAGCTCGACCCCTCGCGCCCCATCTGCTATCCGCAGGTGGGCTCTTATTTCCGCCGTTTTAACTACGACTTCCCGAAGGTGGCCGACATCTACGCGCCCCACTATCCATCGACGGCGCAGATTGGCGACTTCTACCAGCGGGCCGACCGTCCGGTCATCTTCACCGAATACTGCCACACGTTGGGCACCTCGTTCGAGGACCACGACCGCCAGTGGGAAATCATCGAGCGCACGCCCGTCATTGCCGGCGGCAGCGTTTGGGAATGGGTCGACCAGGGCATGCCGTTTGGGAGTGATAAGCGAGGAGTGATAAGTGATAAGGGAGGAGTGATAAGTGATAAACTTTATGGGTACGAGGAGCGGGTGTTCACTTCGCCCGACGGCGGCTTCGAGATGTTCGGCAACAAGGGCACCGACGGACTGCTCTATGCCGACCGCACGCCGCTGCCCAACTACTACGAACTGCAGCACAACTACGCCCGCGCCTTCGTCAGTTCCGTAAGCTGCGACCCCGTCGCAGCCCATCTGACCCTCACCAACCGCTACGACTTCCTGAACCTGAAGGACAACGTCACCTTCCGCTGGACGCTGACCAACAATCGCGACACCGTGATGCAGGGGGCATTCAGTCCCGACTGTCAGCCGCGCAGCACCTCTGCCTATACGCTCTCGCTGCCGCGTCAGGGTGGTCTCAGTCTGCTGCAGTTCGACGTCAGCGATGCCCAGGGCCATGTGTTCCTCCACCAGAGTTTTGTGCTCAACAAGCCCGCGATAGCCTGGAGCGCCGGGGGCGACCCCCTTCAGCAGGTGCAGGAAGGCCCGCTCGTGCGCGTCGGCCGCAAGCCCACTATGGCCGAAATGCTGAAGGTGAAGGATCAGCGCATAGCGAAATACCTGCAGCCGATGGACAATCCATACGTGAAGGCCAGCGTGCAGACCACGCCGGAGGATGGTGCCCTCAAGGTGACCTACACGCTGACGCCCGACACCACCGACACCTTCCTCTCAGAGCTGGGCGTGGCCTATCTGCTCAACCCCCGCTTCGACCGGGTGCAGTGGATAGGGCAGGGGCCCTTCGCCTCCTATCCCGGCCGCCGGCAGGCCAACCGCTACGGCTTCTGGGCCAAGCAGATGGACGACCTCTACTTCGAGGGCAACCGCATGGGTGTCGATGCCGCGCTCTTCACCGACGCCGAGGGCAACGGACTGCTGGTGGTGGGCGACAGCCTGAACCTGAATTTCGAACAGACCGACCGCGGCATCGTCATGACGGTCAATGCCGCCGTCTCCGGACAAGGTCCCAAGTTTGCGCGCACGGCTTTCCCCGTTGTCTCCAAACGGGTGGGTACGCTCAGCGGCGAGTTCCGTCTTTATAGCATCAGGGCCGGTCAGGTTCCCGAGGTCGTCGGCAAGATGTTTGCCCGTCCTGCCGACGTTCCCCCAGCCTTCCGTCCCTTCCGCACACAGTACGACACCTATTTGTTAAAATATAGCGACATACGCCCATGACCCGATTCCTGCTGCTGCTCATCGTTTATCACTTATCACTCATCACTTCCCATGCCGAAGTGGTGTGGTTCGACGGCCATTCGCCCATCACTTATCAGCTTCCTCGCCAGGTGGAGCCAGTGGTGGTGACGGCCCTCGAAATGTGGAAAGACGACATGCGGCAGGTGACTGGCTTCGAGCCCGTGGCAGCGCGCCGGGCAAAGGTAAGGCTCGTCCGCGGCAGCCAGCCTGCCGACGGCTTCTGCATCTACACCTCCGGCTCGCAGATTATCGTCGAGGGCGGCAATGGGCGCGGCATGGCCTACGGTCTGCTGGAACTTTCGCGGCTGGCAGGCGTCTCGCCCTGGATATGGTGGGGCGACGTGGTGCCCGAGCGCAAGTCGCGCCTCGTCATGGCCAGTGATTTCGTCAGCCGGCAGCAGCCCAGCGTAGCCTTCCGCGGCATCTTCCTCAACGACGAAGACTGGAGCCTGCGCCCCTGGAGTCAGACCACCCACGACCCGTCGCCCACGGGCCAGATAGGCGTCGCCACCTACAAGCGCATCTTCCAGCTGCTGCTCCGTCTGCGTGCCAATGCCCTGTGGCCCGGCATGCATGGCGGCACCAAGGCATTCTTCCTGATGCCCGGCGCCAAGGCCATGGCCGACTCGTGCGGCATTGTCATCGGCACCAGCCATTGCGAGCCGCTGCTGCGCAACAACGTGGGCGAGTGGGACGCCAGCGAGCGCGGCCCCTTCAACTACCGCACCAACCGCCATCAGGTGCAGCGCTACTGGGCTGAGCGGCTCCGGGAGGTCAGCCAGTCGCCCGACAATATGTTCACCATCGGCATGCGCGGCATCCACGACAGTTCCATGGAGGGCTACCACACCGAGCAGGAGAAATTCGACGCGCTACAGCAGGTCATCGACGACCAGCAGCAGCTGTTGCGCCGCTACATTGGCGACCCTTCGCGCCTGATGCAGGTGTTCGTGCCCTACAAGGAGGTGCTGCAGCTCTACGAAAAGGGACTGCGGGTGCCCGACTACGTCACGCTGATGTGGTGCGACGACAACTATGGCTACATCACCCGCCTCTCCGATGCCCGCGAACAGCAGCGGCAGGGCGGCGCCGGCGTGTATTACCACCTTTCCTACTGGGGGCGGCCTCACGACTATCTGTGGCTGACCACCACCCAGCCGGGACTCATCTACAGCGAGATGCGGCAGGCCTACGACCACAACGCGCGCCGCCTGTGGATAGCTAACGTGCACGACCCTAAGGTGGCGGGCTACCAGCTCGAGCTGTTCCTCGACATGGCATGGAACATCGACTGCGTCAACCATCAGTCGCTCGGCGACCACTATCAGCGATGGCTCTGCCGCCAGTTCGGCGACGAGGCAGGCCGCCGCCTGTTCCCCGTCATGCACGAGTTCTATCGCCTCTGCGGCATCCGCCGACCAGAATTCATGGGGTGGACACAAGTGGAGTTGGATAAGAAGGTCTATCCCCGCGGCCTGTCGCCAGTATCGGATATACCCCTGACGCCCCAGGAGGCGGCTACCCGTATCGCCGATTTTGAGCGTATCAAGACAACAGTCTTAGAAAGTCGTTCACTTATTCGTCAAGAGTTACAAGATGCCTTCTTTGCAGCCATCGAATATCCGGTTTTTGCTGCAGCTGCCATGAATCGCAAGATTCTCTGTGATTCTGCAGAGAGTCATCAGGCCTACGAGGAGATACAATTGCTGACCAGGCAATACAACGAATTGTGCGGTGGCAAGTGGCGGGGGCTGATGGATGCGGCTCCACGCAGATTGCCAGTGTATGAAGATGTACACGGCCATCTGACTGGAAGACCTGCTGTCATGGTCAGTACCATTAATGCCTGCGACTATGCCGAAGTCTCCCAAGGCGCACGCACCATCCAGATGTTAGGCCACTCCATGAACGCCGTGGCACTTCAAAAAAACGGTGTGCTGACCTGCCCCTTTACCGTGGAGCGCGAGTCCGACTATGTCATCACCGTGGCGCTCATACCCACGCATCCCCTCGATGGCGGCGACCTGCGCTTCAGTGTAGCCGTGGATGATTCCCAGCCCGCCGTCTTCAGTCTGAAGGAACCCTTCCGTTCCGAGCAGTGGAAGCTCAATGTGCTGAGCGGACAGGCCCGCCGTTCCCTCACCCTCCGCATCCCCGCAGGCCCCCACCATCTCACCGTCCGCGCCCTCGACGACCATATCGTTGTGGACCAAATCTTTATTGAGTTCATAGTTCATAGTTCATAGTTAAGAGTTCAGTCGAATTTATAATTCGACTGCCGCGAGTATAAGCATTTGCAATGCGAAAAAATCGTGTTTCGGATTACAAATCCTGATACTCTATGCGGCCGCATTGCAACTCATAGTTCATAGTTCATAGTTTAGAGTTGAGAGTTCAGTCGAATTTGCAATTCGACTGCCGCGAGTATAAGCATTTGCAATGCGAAAAAATCGTGTTTCGGATTAAAATCCTGATACTCTATGCGGTCGCATTACAAATGCGCCCGAACTGAGATTTTTCTTAAACTTTCCCAAAATATCGTAGGGAATGAACGATTATTCGCGGAAACCAACTATATTTGTAAAAAATAACCCCCTCCAACCTCCCCGTGGGGAGGCTAATGAACTCCCTCCCATCGTAGGGGAGTAACAACCTCTGGAGCTATCTACTCCCCGCCCTTTAGGGAGGGGCCGGGGGAGGGTCCGCTGGGGGAGGGTTCTCTATTTTTCATTTTTAATTTTTCTTTTATGCTCACAAACACTCACCTTTTCAGCCTGCTGGCTGTAGTATTCATGCTGATCACCGCCCCGCAACGCGCGCAGGCCACGGTCAGCCAGTCCGAGAAAAGTATCTACGACATCCAGGTGCCCGGTGCCGACGGACAGCCCGTGTCGCTCGCCGACTACAAGGGTAAGGTGCTGCTCATCGTCAACACCGCCACCCGCTGCGGCTTCACGCCCCAGTACAAAGAGCTGGAAGCCCTCTACGAGAAGTTCGCCCCCGAGGGACTCGAAATCCTCGACTTCCCCTGCAACCAGTTCGGACAGCAGGCACCCGGCAGCATCCTCGAAATCCGCCAGTTCTGCACGGCCAACTACGGCATCAAGTTCCCGCAGTTCGACAAAATCGAGGTGAACGGAGCCAGCGAGCATCCGCTCTACACCTACCTGAAGTCGCAGAAAACCTTTGGCGGCTTCGACCTCAACGACCAGCGCGGCAAGATGATGGACGGCATGCTGCGCAAGCGAGATGCCGACTACGACAAGAACGCCGACATCAAGTGGAACTTCACCAAGTTCCTCGTCTCGGCCGACGGTAAGGTGCTCCGCCGCTACGAGCCCACCGAGCCCCTCAGCGCCATCGAGGCCGACCTGCAGCTGCAGCTCAACCCCGTGCTGAGCACCATCATGGCCCGCCGCTCCATACGCCGCTACCTCGACCGTCCCGTAGAGCACGAGAAACTGCAGACCATCGTCCGCTGCGGCATCAACGCCCCCAGCGGCATGAACCGCCAGCCATGGATTGTGCGAGTGGTGGAAGACCAGCAGCTCATTGCCCAGGTCACCGAAGTGTACCGGCAGGAGAATGCCGAGCAGGTGAAGCGCGACCCCACGTTCCGCAACATGTTCCGCAACGCCCCCAACATCATCTGCGTATGCACGCCCCGTGAGGGCGGCGGCGAGCTCGATGCCGGACTGCTGGGCGAGAACATGATGCTGGCAGCCCAGGCCATGGGTCTCGGCACCTGCTGCCTCGGCGGTCCCGTGCGCTGGCTGAATTCCAATGCCAAGGCCAAGTTCTTCCTCGACCGTCTCGACATCCCCGCCGACTACCGCCTGAACTACATCCTCGCCATCGGCTATCCCGACGAGTGCCCCGACGCCAAGCCCCGCGACGAAGCGAAGGTGAAGTTTATCACTCCCACCCTCTGACCGATTCGCAAGCCTCGCCTTACAAAAGATGTTTTTCTCTGCATGGCGTTTTCAACGTCATCAGTATCATCTTTTGAAAGTCGTTGAGCATCATACACTTACAAGTGAAACTGCAGTATCACTGCAGTTTCACTTTTTCTTACCCCTTTATAGGAAAAGGTCTAAACTCCTTTATCAACTTCCCATGATTTCTCTCTTATAATAAGCGATTTCGGTTTCACCGGTTTAACTTGATGTACTCCGCTGGCATCTTATCATTTACGGGTGAAACCGCGGTTTCACTCCGATTTCACCCTTATGTTCTATTGCTCCCCTCCCAAAGGGATAGGTTTTGGTGTGCATTTAATAGGCTTTTGAAGAGTGATTAGGCCCTAATCACTCTGTAAATAAGGCACTTTTGCTATTGAAATGAAGTTCGAATGGCAGTGAAACCGAGTGTAACCGCGGTTTCACCAATAGTGTTTTGACTTACAGATATTTCGGCGAAGTGAAACCGGTGAAACCGAAATCTATCGTTTCTAAGTGACAAAGAATGAAACTGAAGTGAAAGTGCAGTTTCACTCACATCTCATTTGTATTGAGTTGCTTACGCCGAAGTGAAACTGTGAAACTGACTTTTTGCTCTTTTATGAGTAAAATAAAGGTTCAGCCACTGGTTTTTCAGATCAGCGGCTCAAATACGGCAAGCGCCTTCTCGTGTTTAGCCACCTGTTTGGAATGACCTCCGGCCCTGCCGCGCTTTAGGTTGTGCTGCAGGTCGTTGTATTTCACATGCAGGGCAATGTCGTTGCCCGATGTTGCGATGCGGTTCACATACTCCTCGTAGGTCATGTCGTCTGTGTGGGTCAACAGTCGCAGCGCATCCACAATCGTTTCGTCCACTCCAAGCCGCAGCAGTTCATCGAACGTCATGCCCGTATCCTCCACTACGTCGTGCAGCAGTCCCGCCACCTGTTCCTCGCGGATTCTCCCCGCCGCAGCGCGGATCTTAGGTGAGCCATTCCACGTCGTGACTTTCGACAAGAGTCAGCATGAATATTATGCCAAGTTAAGCGACTTTCATACTCAGTTCCGTATAGTTGGCAATAACTATAACCAAACGTTAAAAGAGTTGAAAAGCCACTTCTCTGAACGAAGAACAATTGCACTTGTATGTAAGTTGGAGAAATACATGATGGAGTTTGTACAAATTCTACATGAGGTCGTAGAACTAACAAACAGGTATGAAAAACACCGAATAGGCATGGATTATTGAATATAAACACATTTTTTTGATTCAGAATTACTACTTTTTTACTTAATGAACATTGACTTTTAGTTTTTTTGTGTATATTTGTAGCCAAATTCGCGGTTAAGCAAGCATCGTTCAAGTTTACTTGCTGATGATCAAGCGAAAGCGAATTATCTAAATTATTAGCATACGAATGGAACGTAAAAGAATAAACCGCCTAAAGGTGGTACTTGCAGAGAAAGGAATGACCAACAAGCAATTGTCGGAAATCCTTGACAAAGACCCTGCGGTTATATCTAAATGGGTAACAAACGCCGCCCAGCCTAATGTAGAGATGTTCATCCGACTGGCGCAGATTCTCGGCGTCAGCGTGGATGACTTATTGTGGACTGTGAAGGAATAGGAATTATGGCTGAACATACTATTCATAAAAGACGAGGCAGACTACCTTCTATAGAAGTCGTTGACCTATTCTGTGGAATAGGCGGACTAAGTTATGGCATGAAGTCAAAAGGTTTTAAGATTCTTGAGGGCTTTGATTTGGATGCAACTTGTAAGTATGCCTACGAAACAAATAATGAAGCTAAGTTTGTTTATAAAGATATAAGGGAAGTCACGAAAGACGACATACTGCCATTATATTCTAAGAAAGCAATAAAAGTCTTGGCCGGATGCGCACCATGCCAGCCTTTTTCTTCGTATGCATTCAAGAACAAGAACAAAGACAAAGATAAATACAACTTGTTATATGAATTTGGTCGCTTAGTAAAAGAAGTGCAGCCAGATATTGTGACTATGGAAAATGTACCTGCAATTGCTTCATTTAAGTTGAAGTCCGTTTTGGCGGATTTCGTGAGAACGTTGCAAGACGAGCATTATTTTGTGAAATACCAAGTTGTCTTCTGTCCCGATTATGGCATCCCGCAGACACGTAAGCGTTTAGTCTTATTGGCTTCCCGATTTGGAGAAATAACTTTGATACCAGCAACACATAAAAGAGAGAATTATGTCACGGTTCGGGATGCTATCGGCAATCTGCCTCCATTAGAGGCGGGAGAAGGTTGCCCAAGTGATGCTTTACACAGATGCCGTGCTTTGTCCACATTGAATATGCAAAGAATGATAGCAACACCTTATGGCGGTGGTTGGAAAGACTGGCCAAAAGAGCTACAGCTTAAATGCCACCAAGAAGAAAGTGGCAAAAGTTTTGGCAGTGTTTATGGGCGTATGAAATGGGAAGAACCTGCGCCTACAATGACTACGCTATGTACAGGCATTGGCAATGGCCGTTTTGGTCATCCTGTTCAAAACAGGGCTATTTCCGCCAGAGAAGCAGCCTTGTTCCAGACATTCCCGTTAACATATAAGTTTTTCCCAAACGAGCAAGAAGTTTCTTTGGTAAAGGCTTCTCGTTATATTGGCAATGCTGTTCCGCCCAAATTGGGAGAAGTGATAGCAGAAAGTATTATACAACATATTAGAAATACTCCATTATGAAACAATACAATTTTAATATTTCTTTGAGTATCTTAAACCATCTTGGTAGAAACTTGTATAGAAGTTTTATGACGGTTCTTGGAGAAGCCATCTCAAATTCATGGGACGCTGACGCTAACAATGTTTATATAACAATTGATCGCGATTCAAAAATTCTAATCGTTAGAGATGACGGCGATGGAATGAATGAAAGCGATTTCCAAAATAAGTTCTTAAAAATTGGTTATTCCAAACGTAAAGACAACAAAACACATACTAAATTAAATCGCCCTTTTATAGGAAGGAAAGGAATTGGCAAACTAGCATTGTTGTCATGTGCACAAAAAATAACAGTTTTGTCAAAGGCAGAAGGCGCAACTATCGTTGGTGGCGTCATTGATAATTCAGGATTGGATAAGGCAATTAAAGATGATGTATCGTCAACAGATTATAGTTTGGGACAACCCTCTGATTCTTTGGTTTCAAAATATGACGAAAGATTAGGAAAGAAAGGTACAGTTATTTTCTTTGAAGGCTTGAAAGATGGTATTCGCAATCGGGTTGAATATATCACGAAATTAGTCGCACTATATTTCCGATTCTCATTGAAAGACCCAAGTTTCAATATCTATATTAATGAGAATTTGGTTACAATAAAAGAATTAGATTCTATAAAAGAGAAAACACAGTTTGTGTGGATTTTAAATTCTGTTGACGATCCTTATATCAACGAAGGTGAGTTCAAGAAATCAAAGATACTCCCATTAGGGAATAAAGAGATTAAAGGTTTTATAGCCTCTGTTGAAACGCCATCAGACATAAAAATTAGTGGTACAGATGAAAAAGCCACAATAGACTTATATGTAAATGGTAGATTGAGAGAAAAAGACATTCTAAGACATATTCCAATAGCGCGAATCGTACAAAGTTACCTTTATGGACAAGTCCATTTTGATGATTTGGACGATGACACTGACCGCTTTACAAGTAGCCGTGAAGGTGTTGTTCCTGATGATCCTAAGTTCAAGGATTTGTTGGTCAAGTTGGACGTCGCACTTAAGACGATTATTAATGATTGGGACGTGTGGCGTACGGAAATAAATCAAGATGGAGACTCTGAAAATCCAAGAATGACTAAAAAACAGAGGAAATCGAAAGAACTCTTTAATGCCGTTGTTGAGGATTTCAAACCTTCAAAAGCTAACAGTAAGAGTCGAAAAAAAGTTGATGGTTGGATAAAGGCAATCAGCGAAGATGCGGAGTTTAATTTGTCGTCTTATGGCGAGTGTTTCGTTTCGGAAAATCTTTTGAGAAGCTATATCAAGGAAAAGAACATTCTAATTCCGCAAGGTGTTCAGAACAGAATTGATAATGAGTGGAAGACGAAAGCAGAAAATGCGAAACAACAAGCAAATATCAATTATGAAATCCGAGAAGACAATTCTGATTTATCATATCTTGATATGGATAATTTAGCATCTATTGCAGATGACGAAAAGGATAAAATAAAAAAAGCATCATTAATACGAGACGCAATAGAATATAAACCAATAAGAGATGCATTGGCTCATACTTCAAGACTTACAACTATAGCAAAAAGTCAGTTAAGCATTACTTATGAGAATATTAAAGCACGTATTGTTAGTTTGTTAAACAAAGCATAAATAGAGTTAGTGGGTAACTATAATATACTTAGTGGGTAACTCGGAAGAGTTAGTGGGTAAGTCAAAAAAGTCAAGCATTAGTTCTCCGATCATGAAAAAGAAAAAAACAAAGCTGACAAAATCATTAGGTGGTTGTAACGAATAAAACGACAGATATATGGACAGGCAGGGGTTTATAGATTATAATACACTTTTTTCGCCAGAGAACTCTCGAAAGGCGACCAGCTATGCTCAGGCAATAAGGATTCTTGATGAGGTGCTTGTGCATCAGAACGTGATTGACCTCCACGGGCAATCACTCTATGATATTGCAGAGACGGATACTATCGAGAAAGTGTTGCTTTTCGTGAATGATGAGGTAAAAAAGATGAAAAATGGCCAGCATAATATCTTCGACTATGGCAGGTTTAGTCAAAGAAGCTATCCGTTGAAAAGTTTTTGTACTGCAGCTTTGAAAAGTCTGAAGTTGTATGCTTTATATGAGCAAGAAATAAAGGCTGCTGATGCAATCGTTGCCCAGGAATCGAATCCACGAATAATCTCCAAGAGACTCATCACCCACTTCGAAATTACAAAAGAAGGAGAGGATGTCGTCTCTGTTACAAAACGTAGGAAAGGACAGGACTATTTTCGTCGTATGATACTTAACATCTACAGTAGTCGCTGTGCGCTAACAGGCATAGATATACCGCAATTGCTCATTGCTAGTCATATCATTCCTTGGGAAGAAAAAAATCACAAGCAAGATCGTCTGAATCCTAGTAACGGAATTTGCCTCTCAACACTTTACGACACAGCATTTGACAAAGGTCTTATCACCTTCTCGCCCAGCGACTACACCGTCTGCCTCTCATCTGCTCTGCGCGAGCATGAAACACGGGAATACTTCGACCAATACTTTGGTATAATTATTGGTAAAAAGCTAACAATGCCTACAGAGTATCTGCCCAACCGTGAGTTTCTGGAGTATCACTATAACTGTATTTTCCAAAAATAGTTTTTAAATATGGCAAAGAATAAGAATAAAGAAATAGAATACATTCAAATGGATATATCCTATTACGGGAAATGCTTTTCAAAAGTGAAATATTATCCTGCGAAGGAAGATGGTGTAAATTATAGATCACTCCGAGAAGAAGATGGCTTGTGGTTTGGCTTAGATTTGGATGGTGCTATTCCAATAAATGTACATTTGTTTCTCTTTAAACGGATGTGGAACACAAATTGTGAGTATTGTGAGCGTAATGCAGATGACAGTTGGAATCATGTCTATGACTCTGCAATTTTCTGTAGAAATATCAAAGTAAAATATGCACATTGATTTATGAATATAGATTCTAGCCTTCGAATTGGCGATGTCTCTGACAATAGACAAATAACTATTGTTGATGAAGACAGATTATGTTATATAGTTAAGTCTGAAAGCAGAGGTTCTATTGGTCTACGAACAATTTCAAAGGCTTTGTTACGTGAATATGTACACTACTTTGCTGAGAATCCTGATTCTAATGCAAATAGTGCCAGAGATTTCTTATGTGGGAAAACCTCAATAGACAAATTTGAGTATGGGTATACTTCTACACTGACCGTAATGGCAAAAATGGCCATTGAGAGAGCAAAAAACTCGTTAGATGCTAATAGAAAGAAATCAACACAAGGTAAATCAACTTTATGGGGGTATGATAATCTTGTAGTAGCTCTTCGTACCAAGCCATTCCTTCTTCTTGCGGGTATCTCTGGCACAGGTAAAAGTCAGAAGGTGCAGGAGTTGGCATTTATGACTTGTCCCGAAGGAGAACTGCGGAATGAAGGTGGAACTACGCCAGGGAACTATTGTTTGGTGGAGGTGAAACCGAACTGGCATGACTCAACGGAGTTGTTGGGGTATTACAGTGCTTTGTCTGGTAAATATGAATTGACTGATTTTATTCGATTTGCCTACAAAGCCTCGCAGAATAAGTATGTGCCATTCTTCCTTTGTCTGGACGAGATGAATCTTGCACCTGTGGAGCAGTATTTCGCTGAGTTTCTAAGCGTATTGGAAACAAGGAAGAAAGTCGGAAACGGGATATTAACCCAATATCTGTTGAGCAAAGACCGCTTCAGTAACTGCGAGTTACAGAAGAAAGTGTTGGTGAAGGAAGATGGCGACATCATTGAAGGCAACAAACAGTACAAGATGGAGTTCTTGTATTCTGAAAAGGACGCGGAAATCATTACATATTTGAAAGAGAACGGACTGACGCTGCCCGATAATCTCTTCGTGATTGGTACGGTGAATATGGATGACACCACACACCAGTTCTCGCGGAAGGTGATAGACCGTGCTTTTACCATTGAGATGAATGGCGGCAAGATGTCGGAAATGTTCTCGCCAGAAAGCAGGATGCTGCTTGAGTACAGAGACGAGCCGATACCGCTTGAAGCATTCAAGGCTGAATTTGTAAGGGCATACGAAGTACTGGACGATGCGCGGTTTGCAAAATATAAAGATGTGATTTCTACTCGCATCCCAGAATTGTTGGGTGATTCAGATGGTACTGCCGAGGCAGATAGCATCAACGGCATACTGAATGAAACGCCGTTCCGTGTCAGCTATCGTGTTCAGAATGAGTTGGTGCTTTATCTCAGTACGCTGATAGAGCGTGCCTACTTCCCAGAGCCAGACCAAATAGAAGGACTGATAGGCGAAGCCACACTGGCTATTCTGCTGGAAAAGGTGCTGCCACGTGTGCAGGGTGAACAGAAGCAGTTGGAAACGCAGAATGGCAAAAGCAATGTGCTGAAGGATTTGAAGACTTTCGTGGAAAGCCACTT
The DNA here is from genome assembly GCA_017508965.1 of Prevotella sp. GTDB lineage: Bacteria > Bacteroidota > Bacteroidia > Bacteroidales > Bacteroidaceae > Prevotella. The sequence goes on from JAFWQT010000102.1 coordinate 57,165, forward strand.
CAAGCCCGAAGAGGAAACTGATGCGAACTCGCTCTACAAACAAGTTCTTCGGAAGTTAAAAGAAATGGATGACAAGCTGGCAAACTATTATACCAACTTCTTCTAACACTGTGAAGGCATGAGCAAAAAATCTATCCGTTTTTTTAACGACCGTGAGGTACGTGCCGTTTGGGACGAAGATCACAACAAGTGGTGGTTTTCGGCTACGGACATTGTGCGGGCCATCAACGATGAGGAGGATTATGTAAAGGCCGGTAACTATTGGCGCTGGCTGAAAAAGAAGTTAAACACAGACGGCATTCAACTCGTGAGTATCACTCACGACTTCAAATTCGAGGCTCCTGATGGCAAACAACGTAAGGCCGATGCGCTGGATGCGGAGGGTGTGCAGACATTGGCCACCCACTATCCTAACAATCGGGCTAATGCCTTTCTCAATTGGTTCACCTATAGCGACAACAGCATTGACGGGCAAAGCAAGAAGAAAGCATACACGCTGATAGAGAGTGGGTTGCTTGACAGTATGGAGCCGGGAACAGTGAAGTGCCTACAACAGATTCATGCCTACCTCTTCGGCGGACTCTATGACTTTGCCGGGCAAATACGCACCAAGACCATCTGGAAAGACGGTACGCTGTTTTGTCGCGCCGAATATCTGATGCAGAATCTGAGGCTCATTGAACAGATGCCTGAAACTTCTTTCGATGAGATAGTCAATAAGTATGTAGAGATGAACGTGGCGCATCCCTTTATGGAGGGCAATGGGCGTTCTACTCGCATCTGGCTGGACTTGATGTTTAAGAAACGCTTGAAGTTGTGTGTCGATTGGAGCCAGATAGACAAGAAACGCTATCTGGAAGCGATGCGGAGAAGTACCACTGACGCGACATACATTAAGGCTTTGCTTAACGGGGCAATGACAGATGAGATTGATGACCGTGAGATTTTTATGAAAGGCATAGACTACTCTTACTATTACGAGCAGGAAGAATAGCGTATGGAACTATTGCAATACAAATATCATGATGCCTATGTCATCCAAGCCAGTAGCACGGACATAGGCTTGTCGTGGCGGAAGTTCAAGGTGAGAGCCAAGCAACTGCCACCAGAGCGGTATTGCAATTATGTGATGGCGAGTGGTGGTACGCTGAAAGTGTATAATGCAGACAGCGATGCGATGGAGGAGGTGGCTGAGGCTGACTGGCATGAGGCCCGACCCGTATTCTTTGAAGACCACAAGTATAATCTCACGCTGACGTTCTTTGATGCCGTGGAGGAACCGCGCATCATCCACCCCAACATGGAAGTGGAGGCCATGTTTAACACGTTGCAGACGGCATCGGGCGAGTACGTCGTTAGTAGCAGTCTTGACTTCTTGAACCAGCCAGGTCACTTTGCCTTGGAGTTCGCCTATAAGAATACGGCCAACGAGCACATACAACACAGGATAGAGTTTGATGTGCTGTCACCCAAACTCGACACGAAACACGACCTTGACATCATCATTCAGCAGATAAGGGCAGAATATGGTGACTTGGTGTTCCGCTATCTCACGCTGACCTTCCAACAGTTTGAGATGGGACGGGAAGCAAACAACGAACTGATTTGGCTGTCGGTGTTCAAACAGATTGTGGACAGCTATGTGCAGGCGGTTCGTTTCATCATTCATCAGCCCCACAACAAGATGCGCCAATATGAGGAATACCGTAGAGCCGAGCGCATCAAAGGCTGGACACCCATGCTGGCAGAACATTTTTCCAACGATCGGCTGAATGATGAAGAGCTGGCATTAAGGAAATATTACAGGACAGTGCAGACTGAAGCCACTTTGGACACCAGGGAGAACCGCTTCGTAAAATATACGCTGCTGCGCATCATCGAGCGCCTTTCACTACTTATGAAAAAGCTTGGAGAAGGCACTTCGGACAGCGAGATAGACAATCTGAAGGACAAACAGAATGAGTTGGAAATGCTTCGACGCAACTCGTTTTTCAATAGCATCGGGCACTTTGATGGGTTCCGTCAGCAGAGCATGGTACTCCAGCAGCGCAGCGGCTACTCGCAGGTTTACCGCTATTGGATTATGCTGCAAAACGGCCTCGACCTGATTCAAGGCGATACAAGCGTAGGCGTGCAACCTATCTGGCGACTCTATGAATTGTGGTGCTTCCTGAAGGTGAAGCAGCTTGTCTGCAAGGTGTTGGGTATAGATGTTCACAACAAGGAACATCTTGAAAAGTACGTTCATGAAGACACGCAGAATGCTTTCGACTTGTTTAACGGTGGCTCACTTAGTGGGCACATTACTTACACTAATCCGCAGAATGGCGATTTGGTGGAGGTGGGCTATCAGTATTCGTTTGATAGGAAAGGCGATGAACACGAGATGCGTTCTGCCACGACTGAGCAGAAGCCCGATATTGTGATGCACATTCACAAGAATGGGCGTGACATCACGTTGACCTATCTCTACGATGCGAAATATAGTGTCCGTGGCGATGACGGTGCAACACAGGGCAATGTGCAAGACGAGCCAAAACCTGAGACCATCAATGCGATGCACCATTACCGTGATGCCATCTATTATGGTAAGCGTGGTGAACAACGTTTCTCGAAAGAAATCATCGGTGGGTACATTCTCTTCCCCGGGCGTATGGACGAACAACTGCTATTGGAACAATTGCAAGATCACGATGAGCAGTTGCCTTATTTCCTGAAATCCATTGAAGAAGTTAATATCGGTGCCTATCCATTACTGCCAAATGAGGAAGGCGGATTGCTCTTAGAAAATCACCTTCGCAAAGTACTCCTTGACGAAAGCATCATTGAACAGCTTGAAGTGAGTGTGCCGCAGAGAGGGTTGTATTATACCGATACTCAGCCGAAGTCTGTTGAGTCGAAGAATGTGTTTACCGTTACTGTCAGAAAAACGGATGCAGACTACCAGACATTCTTTGAGCACAAGGCAAGGAAGTATGTGATGGAGACCTTGCCAAAGGTGAATATTCTCGAAGCTGTTTACCTTCTACCGATGGTATGCGGTGATATTGACGGCTATTATAAAATAACACGATTAACCGTCGAGGATGGCAAGATGTGTCTAAAACTGGGTAAGTTTGTATCACTTGGTAACGAGTGGGTGAACATCTTCCAAAATATGCGTCATGGGGAACTTATTACTATGAGTAATGTTTTGAAGTTGTATGGACAAAGATATTAAAGTTGAATATTAACACGTACGATGAATCGAGAAGAATTTGCAAAACGGCTTGAAGGAATCCAAATACAAGAAGGTACAGACCCTAAAATTCTTTATGACAGCGTGTTGCCTATTAGTGACGCGTTAACACAGATGATGCCGCAGAGTCTATTCCGTTATAGGTCTTGCACTGAGAAGCAAATAGATGCATTTCAAAAAGATACTATTTATGCAGTATCTGCTGACCTGTTTAACGATCCCTATGATACGCTAGTTAGGTATGATCTTGATAGTATAAAAAATTACGTGAATGCCTTATTGGAAACGAATAGCCTTGTTCAGTTGAAAAAATATCTTGAAGAAGAAAATGATTTCACAAACAATGTGAAAGATTCATTTCCTAAGGGCATGGTAGAGAAGATAAAAGAGCAAATATTGGCAACAGACTTCGAAGAAAAGAAAGATTTTCTTGCTACTTATAAAAGCCAAATGGTGCAAACAATAGATTTCTTATACCCTCTTTTAGCAGATGCTAGTAAACGGTTTGTTTCTATTGCATGCTTTTGCGAGTCAGTACAATCTATAACAATGTGGAGTCATTATGCAGATTATCATAAGGGATTTGCATTAGAATACGAAATGCGTCCAACACTAACAAAAGGAATTAAAGAGGGGGTTGGGTTATATCCTGTAATATATGATGATGTACGTTACGATGCTTCTCAATACGTGGCATGGGCTTTTTTGAAAATGTTTGGCATTAGTGCACCAAATCCAGACGTCCTTTCTCATACAAAATGTGCTTTGCATAAATCAAGGCAATGGGAGTATGAAAATGAGTGGCGTCTTGTAGACTATTCTACAAGAAACTATTTAGTGGAAAATATCACATCCATCAATTACAAACCTACGGCCATTTATTATGGAGTACATATTTCCAATGAGAATAAAGAACGCTTGCATAAGATTGCCAAGGCAAAAGGTATAGCAGAGTTTGATATGTATATTGACTATTCTTCTCCAAAGTATGAGATGATGTATAAATCACACAAAAGTTCTTCGGATTAACAAGCGATTCCTGAGAATTAACAAACGAAGGAATCATATTTTGCAGGCTACAAGCGTTATATATAAAGTCGGATTAACAAACGTACAAGATATGACAGAACAAGCATTACAACAATATCTCATCAAGCAATACCCCAAGGAGGATGAGGGTTGCGAGTGGAAGGAGTTCAAGAACCTGAAGAATGACTTCAGCGGTCATGAGAATAAACGGAGACTTTTTACGTTCTAACAATAAGAATCGTACAATATTATGGAATATATGGATTTCAAAAGGCTCATAGACTGTCTGTTGGTCAAGAATAAGGAAACGGAGGGATAGAGTTCAAGGAAAACTTTCACTCCAAAGAAGAAATTGGGGAGCGGATTTCTGCCCTTTCCAATAGCGCATTCCTTTGCAATATGCCATACGGCTATATGGTATTTGGAGTTAATGACGATACGCTCAAAGTTGTTGGTACAGACTTCTATGCGACACGGAAGAAGGTCGGAAACGAAGAACTGGAGTCATGGCTGTCAACTCGCCTTAATCCTCGTATTGACTTTGAGATAATTGATGATTTCGATTATGAGGACAAAGGGCATGTCTGTGTATTCAAGATACCTGCAGCCACGAATCAGCCCGTTTCTTTTCTTCATGAGGAACATGTCAGAGTTGGCTCAACGACGAGGAAGTTAAGGGACTTCCCGCAAAAGGAGGCGAAAATATGGAAGGGTGGACAAAAGGCTTTAGAGAAAATCGTGGTCAAGGGAAAACTGACAGCAGCGCAAGTGCTCTCTTTGCTGAGCGCAGAGACGTACTTCGACATGATGAAGCTACCTCTTCCTACTGATACAATAGGCATCATTGACCGTATGCTTGCCGAGAAAATCGTGATTCAAGACGAAGTGGGTTATAGCATCACTGAACTCGGTGCCATGTTGTTTGCCAAACATCTGTCTGATTTTGATGACTTGCGGAGGAAGATGGTACGGGTCATAGTGTATAAGGGAAAGAGCAAACTTGACATAGTTCGTGAACAATCTTTTGATGCTGGCTATGCCATTAGTTTCAAGACGATGGTTGAGTGGATTAACAGTCAGCTCCCTGCCAATGAAGAGATAGGGCAGGCACTCCGTTCTACAGTCACTATGTATCCTGAGATTGCTGTCAGAGAGATTGTTGCCAACATGTTGGTACATCAGGATTTCAGCGAGAAAGGTTTCCCTCTGGTAGAAATATATACTGACCGAATAGATGTATCCAACCCAGGACAGCCTATTATCAGTGTTGAAAGGTTTATTGACGAATACAATTCACGCAACTCATCATTAGCAGACCTCATGCGTCGATTGGGCATTTGCGAAGAATTAGGTAGTGGGCTTAACAAGGCTGTAGCGGCTATTGAGTTGTTCCAACTTCCACCGCTTCGTATTACGGTTCAGGAGGCACGAACTACTGTTACATTGTTTGCTTATCGTAAGTATGCAGACCTTGACAGACAAGAACGTATATACGCTTGTTATCAGCATGCCTGTCTGAAGTACGTCACCAATGACAAAATGACCAACCTGACGCTTAGGGAGCGTCTTGGAATAGACAAACAAAACTACCCGATGGCTTCACGCATCATAAAGGATGCTTTAATTGCAGGAAAGATAAAGGAGGAGAAGACGGAGAACCAAAGCCGAAACAATAAGGGATATGTGCCATTCTGGGCTTAGGGTATGTAACTGGTATGTAACTGGAGGCTTGTTTTTATACTTAACAGACATTGAAGTCTCCCATAAATAAAGGGCTTCTTGAATGTCCTCGGTATGTAACTGGTATGTAACTTACATGTAACTGAACTACAGGTGGTGAACTCAGGATTAACAAATGGTACAAATAAAAATCGCAACCAGAATGCTCTGTAGATACTGCTAGCAATGGATATTTGGCTGATGCTTGATTAACAAACAAAATGCAATTAACAAACCAGAATCAACAAAAAGAGATATGGTTATATCAGATTTGTTTTGTACCTATACAATCGGTAAGAGCGTTCTTTGGATTGGTGCCGTTTGTAAAAATGGCTAAATGGTGTTCATCATCCAAATGTATTCGCTAATCACGGATTAGCGAATACATCTATAAGATGGGGGCAGAGGGTTGTCAGTGTTTCTTTCTCAGGCTCTCGGCCTGCTGGCGCTTGGCCTTGAAGAAGCGGTCTACGAAGTCTATCTGCTCGCGGTTGGGGCGCATGATGAGCGAGGCGCCGTTGGAGAACTGCATGGTGGTGGGCTTGGAGTCGTCGAACGTGGGCCAGTAGGGCAGTCCCTTGCCGTTGGGGTTGCCGGTCTTGGCAAAGTTTATCCAGTACTGCTGGATGATTTCGGCGACGGCGGCCTCGGCGGGGTATTCGTCGGGGTGGGTGAGGAAGAAGCCGTTCAGGTACATGATATCGTCGGCATGGGCCACGCCGCGGCGACGGGGGTCTTGCGAGAAGCTGCGGGTAGAGGGCTGTGCCAGGTAGGCGGCGTAGGCTCCGCTGTGGCCGGTCTTGGCCTGCAGGCTTACCCATGCGTAGGAGGGCCATGCGAAGCCGATGTCGCGGAAGGCGTCGCCGTTGGCATGGAAGGCTTCGTCGTCGGTGTTGCAGGGATATACTTTCAGGGCTTCGTCGGCCATGTCGCCGAACATCATGCGGGCCGACTTCTGGTAGTTCTCGGCCTTGATGTTGCCGGGGGTGAAGAGGGCGCCCTCGTCGGAGTTGGTCATGGCGATGACGGGCACGTCGTTGTACTGGCCGCGTTCGTAGAGCCGGTACTGGTCGTCGGTGATGACGTAGCCGTCTACACAGGGCCAGAAGCCGCCGAAGCCCACGTTACCGTCGCAGAGGGCCATGGCGTCCATCTTGCGCAGCTGCTTGAGGTTCTTCTTCTTGAGGTGCCGCTGGAAGGCGAGTCCCTGCTGCTCGGCTCCTTTCTGCGAGGCATCCATGCCCAGCGAGCGCGGCTGGTCGGTCCATGGGGCAAACGAGCCGCCGCTCTGGCTGATGCAGCGGTGGAAGAGTCCGCGGGCCAGTGGTGAGGCGCAGAGCATGCTGCAGCTGATGGCTCCGGCGCTCTCGCCGAAGATGGTGACGCACGAGGGGTCGCCGCCGAAGTTGGTGATGTTACGCTGCACCCACTGCAGGGCGAATATCTGGTCGAGCAGGCCGTAGTTGCCGGAGTGGTGGCCGGGGTCTTCCTTGGTGAGTTCGGGATGGGCCATGAAGCCGAGGGCTCCGGTGCGGTATTCGATGCTGACGATGACCACTCCGCGCAGGGCGAGGTGGCGCCACAGGTCGCCGGCATAGTGCTCGGTCTGGAATCCGCCGCCGTGAATCCATACCATGACGGGCAGGCGGTCGGCAGCAGAGGTGGCGGGGGTGGCGATGCCGAGGTAGAGGCAGTCTTCGCTCATCATGTCGGCCGTCCGCCCGGGGCGTGTGGGCTGCGGTGGCATGGGACCGAACTGGTCGCACACTCTGACGCCGGTCCATGGCTTGGCAGGCTGGGGAGCCCGCCAGCGCAGGTCGCCCACGGGCGGTGCTGCATAGGGGATGGCCTTATAGACGGCGAGGGGGCCGTCGGGCACGCCTTCCACGTCGCCGGTCTCTACATGTGTTCTCAACAGTGGCTGTGCGCTGGCAGCCGTCGCAATGAGTGCGAGGAAAAGTAAGCAAAGATGTTTTTTCATATTTTGTATATTTAGGAGTTTAGGAGTTTAGGAGGAAGCCCCGCCTTTATCAACCACCCCTGGCCCCTCCTTTCTAAGGAGGGGGAGTAGATACTCCAGAGGCTGTTGTACTCCCCGCCCCTGAAGGGGAGGGGTTAGGGGTGGGGAGTGTAATATCATGACAGCTGCCGAGAATACTGACCCCACCCCTTGCCCCTCCCCTACATGGGAGGGGAGTTCGTTAGCCTCCCCTCGGGGAGGTTGGAGGGGGTTGCCCCTCATTGAGGTTGGAGGGGTTGGCTGGCTATCTCCTTTGGAGTTTTATTTCGTTGCAAATATACGAAAAAAATGAACGCGGAACAATAGAATAGAGTCTTTTTTTGTGCAGAGTCGGGGTATAATCTCTAAATAAACGAGATTTCTTTTGTTTTGTTCTCGCTTAATCGTAACTTTACGTCGTACCTCCGTGAAGTTACTTTCGCTCGACAAAGCAAATTAAAACAAGTTTTATTTGCATTTGTTCTCGCTTAATCGTAACTTTACGTCGTTCCTCCGTGAAGTTACTTGCGTTCGACAAAACAAAATAAAACCAGTTTTTTTTGTTTTGTGCTCACTTATCCGTACCTTTACGTCGTTCCTCCGTGAAGTTACTTGCGCTCGACAAAGCAAATTAAAACAAGTTTTATTTGCATTTGTTCTCGCTTAATCGTAACTTTACGTCGTTCCTCCGTGAAGTTACTTGCGCTCGACAAAGCAAATTAAAACAAGTTTTATTTGCATTTGTTCTCGCTTATCCGTAACTTTGCAGGCGGAAAAATGGGGCTATGTTAATGCATGTGGGTACCCCCCTCCTTGTAAAGGAGGGGCTGGGGGTGGTTGATTATCTCTGCGGCAAATAAGCAATGGGACATCAACCCCACCTAACCTCCCCTTTCTAAGGGGAGGGATTAGTTAGCCACTGAAATAAACATTGCCCTGAAAAAAATCTGACGAATGACGCGAGAGAAGGAAATATACAAGGTGACGCTGGTGGGCAGCGCAGGCAACGCGGCGCTGCTGACCTTTAAGTTCATTGCCGGCGTGATGGGCAACAGCTCGGCCATGATTGCCGATGCCGTGCACTCGCTCTCGGACTTCGTGACCGACATTCTGGTGCTGGTGTTTGTGAGCATCAGCGCCAAGCCGCAGGACACGTCGCACGACTATGGCCACGGCAAGTTCGAGACCATTGCCTCGTTCCTGATAGGACTGGCGCTGGTGGCGGCGGCCACGGGTATCGTGGTGTCGGGGGCGCTGAAGCTGTGGGCTTGGTGGGGTGGTGCTGAGCTGGAGTCGCCGGGATGGATTGCGCTGTGGGCGGCTGTGCTGTCGATTGTGATTAAGGAACTGCTCTATCAGTACACGGCGCGCCGGGGGCGCAAGCTTGACTCGCAGGTGATGATTGCCAACGCATGGCACCACCGGAGCGATGCGCTCTCGTCGGTAGGTGCCGCCGTGGGCATCGGTCTGGCGCTATGGCTGGGACAGCACTGGGCGGTGTTCGACCCGCTGGCCTCGGTGGTGGTGGGACTGATGCTGATGAAGGTGGCCTACGAACTGCTGAAGACGAGCATCAACGAACTGACGGAGAGCTCGCTGCCGGCGGAAACGGAGCAGGAGATAGAGCAGATTATCCTGTCGTTCGGCGATGTGCGCCAGCCGCATAATCTGCGCACGCGCCGCATTGGCAACCGCATTGCCATTGAGGCCCATGTGAGGATGGACGGACGGCTGCCGCTGGAAACCGTGCACGAGCGTGCCACCACCATAGAGCGGAAACTGAAGGAGCGCTTCGGCAATAACACGCACGTCACCCTGCACATGGAACCTTTTTAGTTTAGAGTTCAGAATTCATAGTTCATAGTTATGATTACCTTTTATGATTGTTTATGAAGTATAGCACTGTTATCAAGGCTGTGATGGCATCGGTGATGCTGTTTGCCGCAATGTCCGTCTCTGCCCAGGAAGAGAATGGGTTCAAGAAATTCAACGTGAGGGAAGACTTCGCGGAGAACGGTTTCCAATGGTTCCACGATGCCGAGCTGCTGGCTGCCGGCGACCGCGAGAAGAGCAACGCCATGACGATAGGGTGGGGCGGAATAGGTACACTATGGGGGCGCACGGCGCTGACCGTGTATGTGGCCGAGAAGCGCTACACCAAGGAGTTCATGGACCGCTCGGAATATTTTACGGTGATGGCCTTCGACGTGGCCCACAGCAATGTGCTCAACTATATGGGACGACAGAGCGGAAGGGACGGCGACAAGGCCAAGGCGCTGGGGCTGCACACGGCCTATACTGAGAATGGCACACCCTACTACACGGAGGCCGAGATGGTGATTGAGTGCAGGATTATGTATGCCGCACCCTTCGACCCACAGTATTTCAAGAGTGATGCGCCCAAGAATATGTACCGCAACTTCCCCGCTGGCGTGCACACCATGTACATCGGCGAGGTGGTGAATGCCTGGAGGAAATAATGGTCAGTCAGGTAGAAATCACGCTGAAGCCCAAGTCGAGGGGTTTCCATCTGGTGACGGGTGAGATTGTGCGCCAGTTGCCTGCGCTGCCCGCAACGGGCATCGTCAACATCTTCTGCAAGCACACCAGCTGCGGACTGAGCATCAACGAGAATGCCGACCCCGACGTGAGGGTCGACATGGAGACCATCTTCAACCGTCTTGTGCCTGAGAACAGGCCAGAGTATGAACATACGCTGGAAGGTTCCGACGACATGCCAGCCCATGCCAAGTCGACGCTGAGCGGTGTGAGTCTGACGATTCCCGTCACCAACGGCCGCCTGAATCTGGGCACCTGGCAGGGCATCTATTTTTGTGAGTACCGCAACTATGGCGGAGCCAGAAGGCTGGTGGTAACGATTATCGGGGAATAGCGGAATGAAAAAAAAGACGGCCCGAGACTGTTCCGCTGAACAGGCGTCGGGTCGTCTGAAAAATACTGCTAACTTAAACCGAGTATTTTTTCATCCCACCCCATCTGCTTTCCGGCGGTTAGGGGAGGGATGAATGTTTTCGGGCTGGTTTATTGTTGAGTCACTTTCACGTCACTGACAGTGATGGCACCGCCATAGTTGTTGATGCTCCAGCAGTTTTTCTGGATGCCGTAGATGCGCTGTGTGTAGGCGCAGACATCGTTGATGTAGAGCGTCAGAACCGAGTTGTCGGTATAGATGTCGATGTGGTAGACATTGTCGGCCGGGCGCGTGAAGTTGTAGCCGTCGGCAGCTTCGATGAAGCCCTTGCCTTCTGCACCCTCTTGCTCGAGGTTTATCTTGCGGCCGTCTTCCCATTCAGGGTTCACAACCATCGTGTAATACTTCTTGGAGTCGGTGCCGCGAACGAACGATACGCCGAACTTGTCCCAGTTGTTGGAAGTCTTTACGGTGAACGAGATGTGGTTGCAGCTGCCTAGGCGGTTGTAGAGCACGAAGGCTCCGTCGCCACTAAGCGCGCCGTTGCTGTAGCCGCTGGATGCCACGACGGTGGCGTCGGCCGCTTTGTTGTACTTTGCAGCCATGGCAGGCACTGCGCCAAGTGTGAGGGTGCCGTCGGCATGCTGGATAATCTTGTGGCATACCAGCGCTCCACTCCATGCAGGCTCGTTGCCGTCGCCGGCACCAACGTTGGTGTTCTTCTCGTGGATGTCGGCACCCGTGCGGAACGGACACCAGCCCCAGATGTAGCGGTCGGTACCGTTGGAGGCTGTCTTGGCAGCATAGAAGGCACGGCTGTCGAGCACGCCCTCATGACCGTCGGCAGGCCACTTGGGTCCGTCGTTGAAGCAGTTCTTCAGTTCTTCGTAGGTCTTGGCCATCATGTACTTCACCTTGCGGCTCCATGAGGCGCGGAAGCTCTCGCTATATACCAGGTACCAATAGTCGCCCATCTTGAAAACGTCGGGGCATTCGAGCATACGGTCCCAAATCATGCGGATTCGGCCAACGTGCTCCCAGTTTTTCAGGTCGCTCGACTTGAATTCGGCGAAGACCGGGTCGCCGCCATTCACGGGATAGGTAGCGATGATCATGCGGTAGAGGCCGTCGTCGGCGACGAAAATCTGCGGGTCGCGGAAGTCGTTGCCCGAGTAGCCGAAGTCAGGACCGTTAAGCGTCCAGAGTTCGTCCTTCGTCCACGTCTTGAAGTCGCTAGATGTGGCGCGCATCACCACCTCGCGGTTCTTGCAGTTGCCATTGTGGCCGGTATAATAGATGTAGTACGTGCCGTCTTTTTCGTAGGCACATCCTGTGCCCAGGGCAGCATCCTGCTGGTAGTCGTTGGCACCGTAGGGCAGCAGCTCGCCCAGAGACTGGTAGTTGGCACCGTCGGTGGTGGAAACGGCCCAGATGGGATGGAAGCGATGGGTCATGTTATTGATAAACTCCTGCAGGTAGAGCACCTTGAAGTCGCCAGCCTTCTGGTCGTAGAAGGGCATGGGATCGCCCACACGTCCGATGGCAGGGGTGTAGTAAGTTCCGAAGCCCTGATTGTCGGTAGGAGCAAAGAAGGTGGTCGTACCGTTCCAGTCCTTGGCGGGATCGCCGCTGAACTCATCGTCGCTGCATGCCGTCAGCGCAGTGGCTGACAGCATGAGTGCGAATACTGAATATATCATTGTCTTCATAATTTTCAATTCGTTAAATTCGTTGTCTTATTTGGTTAGATAATCGAATGCGTTGAGCATGATGCCGCCCATATTGTCGTGATATACCGACGTGTAAGGCGTTGGCGAGTTCCAGTCGAAGAGTCCTGAGCCGAAGCAGATAATGCCGCCCTTGCCGAAGTTGCCGTTGGCGGCTTTCAGTTCCCATGCCACCACGGCACCGTCGCCGCCATGACTAAGGGCACGGGCACCAGTGATCGACTCGAAGGCGTCTTGTCCGGTATAGGGATTCCAGAGGGCAAACTGCGACGTGGTGTTACAGATGGTGTAGCCGTTGTCGAGTGTATAGACAGCATCTGGCGCAGCACCGGGATATGCCTTCAGGTTCTTCCACAGCGGATGGTTAACATCGTAGGCAAAGAAGTGCCAGGGATCGTCGCCCATCAGGTCGGAACCTTCGCCGCCACCGCCTCCCCAGCAGTTGTTGGGATAGGCATCAGCGGGCATGGCACCAAGGGCAATGGCGTAGTTCACAGCCGAACGGCTCAGAACGAATGCACCGCCGCGCTTCCAGAATTCCTTCATCTTAGGCAGAGCCGTCATGGCACCCGTTGCAGCCTCGGCAAACCCGTTGTAGTTGCCGTAGGCGGGACTGTGGCGGTGGAAGAAGATGAGCTTGCACTCGTCGAGCGAGATGCTGCCGCTGGCCACCATGTCCCACGATGCATAGGCGGCACCCTCGATGTTGCCGGTGAGCCACTTGGCCGCAGCCTTTTCCTCGTCGTTGAGCAACTCAACATTCTCTGCGTCGCCAACGAAGATGGCCACGGGATTCTCGATGAGCGTCACATAGACGGTATAGGTGTTGGTGGCCGTGTTGTCGGTCAGCGTTATCTGAACAGGCTCCTTGAAATTAGCCTTCGTGCCACTGGCAGGACTGCATGTGGCATCCTCGCTGCACGCCACTTCGAAGGTGGCATTTTCCAAGTCGATGCCGCTATTGCCCATCACTGACACGTTGATGGTCTTGTCGTCCTGGTTGATGGCCCCCTTCACGCCTTCAAGGATGAAGAGCGACATCAGCGCCTCGTCGTTGCGCACGCTGATCTGATAGTCCATCTCGAGGTCACCATTGGTGATGTGCAGCGTACGGTCGGCGTCGAAGTTCACGTGGTCGCCCACCTTCAGATTAGTCTCTGCACCAGATGATACCGCCAGACTGGTGATTTCCATATTGTCCTTCTGGTTGAAGCCGGCAGGTACTTTTATCTTCACCAACCGTTTCTCGGTGTTGATGATGCCTTCGTATTGTCCGTTCAGCACGAATTTCTCAACGAGACATGAACCGCTCACGTCGATACTGCCCGTGTGGTCGTCGTTGCAGGAAATTAAAGGTAAAAGGGCAAGAAGGTAAAAAGGCAAAACCATTTTCACCAAGTTCTTTACCTTATAAATAATCGTTGCTTTCATAACTTCTGTTTTTTTACTTTTTTATTTTTCTACTTTTTTTACCTTTCAACTACCATTGTCCGCAGTTCTGCTTGTAGTGTCCGTTAGCGGCCTTCATCTGGTCGTCAGGAATAGGCAGGTACTCGTTCTTGTTGGCAGTGAACATCGAACCACTCAGGAAGTTCATCTTCTCACTTTCGGTGGTATAGAAGCGGTTGATGACGGTAGCGGCTTCGCCCCAGCGTACGAGGTCGAAGAAACGCTCACTCTCCATGGCCAGCTCCAGGCGGCGTTCCATCTTGACAATCTTCATGGTCTCTTCCTTCGAGTAAGAACCGTTGTACTTGCCGATGGCATAGTGTACGCCATATTTGTTAGGATAGTTGGCCACCACGCTGCCTGAGGTCATACCTATAGCACGGCTGCGCACCTGGTTGACCAGCGAAATGGCTTCGGCAGTCTTTCCGAGCTGAGCCAGCGCCTCGGCGCGCATCAGCAGCACGTCGGCATAACGGAACACGATGCGGTTCATGGAACTTGCCCACTGGTTGTCGCAGACGAAGAGATAGGTGTCGGTGAGCGACGGGTCAACGTTCTGCTTCAGTGATACGAAGTAGCCATACATGCCACCCGAGCGGCTCCATGTGTTGGTCTTGCTGATCATGAAGTTGGGGTTGAACATATAGGGGGTGCCGGGAACGCCAACGGTCACGAAGAGACGTGGGTCGACGGTCTGTGCCGAGCCAACTTCATAGTCGGCAGTGCTGGCAGGAGCGTCGAAGAGGGGCAGTCCGTCGCTGTTGGTGCGATAGGCATTGACAAGGTTGATGGATGGCTTGTAGAAGTCGCAACCAGCGTCGTGAACCTTTGGGATACAGGGAACAATCAGTCGGTACGAGAAGTTAAGGTTGCCATACACGGTGCCGTCGTTCTTAGAGTACTGAATAGCCCAGATGCTTTCCTTGCCGTTCTCGTATTGCTCTTCAGGACGGAAATTGTTGTGCAGGTCGTTCTCCAGTCCGTAGCCGGCATAGAGACCGGGAGCGGTGTATTCCACCACTTTCTGCAAGTCGGCATCGTTGATAGCGGTCACCTGGTTCGAATTGGCATCGTCTTGGCGATATGCCTTATAGAGATAAACCTTTGCCAGGAAGGCGGCACAGGCAGCTTTCGTTGGGCGACCCTTGTCGGCCTGCGTGGCGGGCAATACGGCATAGGCGTCTTCCAGGTCGTTGATAATCTGCTGCCAACCCTCGTCGTTGGTGTATTCTGTGTTTGTCAGGTTGTTGTAGTCTTCTTCCTGCATGTTGAGCTTGTTGACGAATGGAATATTCTTGAACAGGCGCTTCAGCTGGAAATGTCCGTAGGCCCGCAGGAACTTCATCTCGGCAGTGCGCTGCTGGATGGTGGTGTTCTCCTGGTCGGCAACGGCCAGCATGTCGAGCGAAAGGCTGATACGCGAAAGGTATTTGTAGAAACGCAGCCAAATATCGTTGTAGGGCCAGTCGGTTGTCATCACACCTGTATGCTGCTCCAGAATGTGGAAGGGCTCACCGTCAGAGGGATTCGAACCGCCGACGTATGCATCGTCAGAGCGGGTGTCGTAGTTCCAGAGTGAGAACGAGGAGTTCATGTCCTCGATGCTGAGCAGTCCGGCATAGGCTGAAATCAGAACGTTGTCGATATACTCAGGTTTCTTTACCTCGTCCTGAGTCAGCGTAGCCTGCGGCACCTGCTCCTCCAGGAAGTCGGAACACGATGTTAAAGGTAAAAGGGCAAAAAGGTAAAAAGGTAAAACCATTTTCACCAAGTTCTTTACCTTATAAAATATTGTTGCTTTCATAACTTCAGTTTTTACTTTTTTAATTTTCTACTTTTTTACCTTTAGAATGAGACATTGAGTCCGAAAGTGAGGTTGAGAGGGATGGGGTAGTTGAATCCGGGGTTCTCGGGGTCGGCACCGGTAAACTTGCTGCTCTTGATGGTCAGCAGGTTCTGGGCCGAGGCATATACGCGGATGCGGTCCATTCGCAGCTTGTCGGTAATGCTCTTGGGCACATTGTAACCCAGCTGAATGGTGCGTAGCTTTACATACGAGCCGTTTTCAATGTAGTACGACGAGATACGTCCCTCGCGGTTGGTGTCCGACAAAGTCAGGGCAGGAATCTCGCTTCCATTGTTTAACGGGGTCCATGCGTCAAGCACGCGCACGCCTTTGTTCAGGTAAGGCACGTTAATCAGTGAGTTTGCCCAGAAGTCGGTTTGCGACTTAAAACCGCGGCAATCAATGTCGACACCCTGCACGCCCTGCCAGAACATGGTCAGGTCGAAGTTCTTGTATTGCAGGTAGATGTTCAGACCCCATGTGAAGTCGGGTGTCGGGTCATATATCCAGTCCTGATCGTCCTCGGTGATGACACCGTCGCCGTTCAGGTCCTTATAGCGGATGCGGCCAAGGCCGGCACCGTCCTGTGCTGCATGGTTGTCAATCTCCTCCTGACTCTTGAAGATGCCGTCGTAGATGAAGCCTACCTGTGAGTACATGGGATGACCGATGACGGTCTTCTTGCTGTTACCGCCGTAGCGTCCGCTGGCAGCCACCGTCTCGGGCAGTCTTGACACCTCGTTCACGTAGCGGCTGATGTTACCGTTGACGTCCCACGAGAATCCGTTGGCCAGACGATGGCGATAGCCCAGCGAGAGTTCCCAACCGTTGTTCTTCACCTCACCGGCATTGATCCACTGGCCATTGCCTTCACCCATGGCGGCGATTCCGTCCATGAAGAGCAGAATGTCGGTGGTCTTCTTGTTGAACCAGTCGAAGCTGCCGTAGATGTCGCCGTTCAGAAGGCCGAAGTCAACACCGATGTTGTGCTGGGTGCTGGTCTCCCACTTGATGTCGTCGTTTCCGCGCTGATTGCGCACGTAGCCGTTGGCCAGGTCGTAGCCGCCGTTTCGGCCGGCAATGTCGTAAGAGGAACCAGCCTGATCGCTGTTCCAAAGACTTGTCGATACCACCGACTTGTAGAGTGTGTAGCGTGCGGTGTTCGAAATCTCCTGGTTACCAGTCTGTCCCCAAGAATAGCGCAGCTTCAGGTTGTCGAGCCAGCTCTTGGTGTTCTCCATGAATTTCTCTTCGCTAATGCGCCAGCCGGCACTGAACGAGGGGAATGTACCATACTGGTTGTGCGAACCGAAACGGCTCGAACCGTCGCGACGGATGGTGAACGAAGCCAGATACTTGTCGTCGTAGGTGTAGTTAGCCTTACCGAAGAAGGATACCAGCGAGAATCCCTCGCCGAAACCTTCGGCCAGCTGGCGCCCGGCACCGGCGCTGGGCCACATATAGTCTGTGTTCAGGATGGCCAGTTCATAGCGCTTGGCACTGTTCATCTTGTAGTCCATGCGGTTCACCTCGGTACCAATCATCAGGTCGGCACGGTGCTTGTCAATTTCTATATTATAGGTAGCGATGGCGTTCCACATCCAACGCATGGTGTGCTCCTGCTTGCCCTCAACGGCCGATTCGGTACGCATCACCTTACCGTTGGCGATAGGATAGGTGAAGAAACGCTGCTCCTTCTGGGTGTAGTCCATACCTAGGGTGGTGCGGACCATGAAATTCTTGAATGGTGTGACACTCAGATGAACGTCGCCGAACATACGCCACTGAGTGTACTCATTGTCCTTGGCATTGTCTATCATGCTCAGCGGATTCTCGCGCTCAGAGTAGGCTCCCAGAGCCTGGGCATACTTGCCGTTCTCGGCATAGATGGGGAAGTTGGGGTTGAACTCCAAGGCGTGCTCCAGTACGCCGCCGGGGGCGTCGACGCCCTTCGTCCGGTTGATGGTGAAGTTCTCGCCGAGAACCACGTTACCGTCGAACAGCTTGTAATCGGCATTGGCACGAGCCGACAGACGGTTGAAGTAGCTGTCCTTGATGGTGCCCTGGTTGTCGTAGTATCCTAATGAGAAGAAGGCGTTGCCCTTCTCCGAGCCGTTGCTCACCGACAGGTTGTATTGCTGAACCACGCCCGTACGGGTAATTTCCTTAAACCAGTCGGTGTCGCCCGTGCGCACCGTGGCGTTCTCGTCGAGATACATGTTCATGGTCATTCGGTTCAGAATGGGATTTCCCATATTGTCGTAGCTCCAGTCGTAGTTGTAGCCAAGATTGTTGTTGTTAGGGTTCAGACCGTCGTTCACCGAGGCCTGCCAGTAGGCACGGCCCCATTCGCTGGCGTTCATCGTCTCAATCTTGTTGGTGTAGAACGAGGTGGCCACGCTTCCGTCGAAGTTCACTTTCACCTTGCCGTCCTTACCCTTCTTGGTGGTGATGATGATGACACCATTGGCAGCACGCGAACCATAGATAGATGCCGAGGCAGCATCCTTCAGCACCTGAATGCTCTCGATGTCGTTGCCGTTCAGTTCGTGCATGCCTGCCTTGGTGGGCACACCGTCGATGATGTAGAGCGGGTCGTTGTCGTTCAGCGTACCGATACCACGGATGCGTACTGTTGCGGCACCCGAGGGATTACCGTCGGCAGTGATGTTCATTCCCGGCACGCGACCTTGCAGGGCCTTCATCGGGTTGTTTTCGTTCTGCTTCGCCATTTCATCGACGCTCACCGTCGAGATGGCTCCCGTCAGGTCGGCTTTGCGCTGTGTGGTGTAGCCTGTCACTACAACTTCGTTCAGGGCCAGGGCATCGTCCTGCATCACGACCTTCATGCCGTCTTGTGCAGGCAGTTCCAAGGTCTGAAAACCAATGTAAGTGAAGACAAGTGTCTTGTTTGCCTCCACCTTGATTTTGAAATTACCGTCGAAATCGGTCACAGTGCCGTTCGACGTTCCCTTTTCCATCACCGTTGCACCGATGACGGGTTCTCCCGTGGCATCGACCACGTTGCCGGAGATTTCACTGCTTTGCGCGTACATTAATGTTACGCTCAGCAGCGATAGGAAACTCAGAATGAATCTTTTCATTTGTTCCATGTCTTGCATTTTTTTGGGTTAGTAATCAAATTAAACTGCTGCAAAATTAATTCTGCGAACGGAAAAAGACAACCAATTTTCGTTCGCAGAATCAGAAAAATGTTACATGGAACAATTGTTGACTATTAAGTCACATTTGTTGAGTTCCTCAATTCCATCGGGTATTTACCATATTGCTGGCGGAAACATTTCGAAAAATACCCCGGAGTGCCAAATCCAACCTCGTGGGCTATCTCCTGGACGGTCTTGTTGGTGGTGCTCAACAGCACATAGCCCTGCTGCAGGCGCACCTGCCGGAGCAGTTCCACGGGTGAAAGTCCTGTGATGGCTTTTACCTTGCGGTACAGCTGCACTCGGCTCAGTCCCACCGTCTCGCCCAAATCTTCCATTTTTAGCGATGGATTCGACATATTTTGACGAATTGCCTCGTTCAGTGTCTCGGCAAAAATGGTGGTTTGCGACTTCGGGGCGGGCAGTTCTTCTGCAGGTGTCTCAAACACCTGGCGCATCTTTCGGCTGTCGGGGTTGGTATAGAATAAAGTCTCTTCTTCGTTCAGGGCCTGTCGTTTCTTGATGGCTCGCTGCGAAAGCACGTAGGCACGCCAAATGGCGGCCACGGCGATGGCCAGCAGTATGATGAGCACGATGCTGGCTATGAGTGCCTTGTGTTGTGTGTTATACAGTCCCAGATAACCCTCCAGCTTGTCTTGAATGGTCACCAAGTTCTCGTTCTGCCTCATCAGTTCTTTTGTAGTGGTGGAGACAGACCACACATTCTCGCGCACCACCAGGATGCCTTCCAACTTGTTTTCCCTTTTATACGACTTACCCGTAAGTATGTCGAGCGCCAGCCTGATTATTTCTTCGCCTCCGGTGGGGTACACGTAGCTGGCCAGCTGATGCCCGAACTCCACATAGTCAAGACCCTCGCCGGGCATGCCATCTATGCCGTAGATGTATATCTTGCCTTCTGTTCCCGTCTCCACCAATGCCTTGTAGGCTCCTGTTGCCATACCGTCGTTGTGGCAGAATACAATGTCGGGCAGCCGTCCCGATTCAATCTGCTCTTTCACAATCCGGCAGGTGGTCTCCGAGCTCCAGTCGCCTTCGCGGCACACATAGTCAAGTTCGTTGTGGCCTTCAAGTGCCTTGGCAAAGCCTTCATGGCGTTCTTGTGCCGGCGAACTGCTCATCAGTGCCGTTACCTCCAGCACCAAAGGCCTGTGTTTGGGGGCGACGATGCCGTTGGCAACGTCGACCACGTTCACACCGATGGCATGACCAGCCTCCACGTTACTGCCGCCGATGAATGCAGTATAGTTGTCGCCTTTAACTTTGCGGTCGAAGCAAATCACGGGAATGCCCTTCTTCCTGACGCGCTCAATGGCTGCCGCGATGGGTTCCGCCTCGTTTGGAGCCACCACCAGCAGGTCGATGCCCGCGTTCACCAGACTGTCTATCTGTCTTACCTGCAGCTGTGTGTCGTCGTGAGCACTGGCAATCGTCACCTTCACATCCTGTTCGTAAAGGTGTTGGGCCGCCAGCATCTCGTTGTTCACTTTCTCGCGCCACCGCCCTTCAGCACACTGCGACACGCCAATCCTGTACTCCTTCCTCTCAGCGCATGAGACTAACAGCAATACTGTCACTATATAAAATAATGTACGTACAATAGTCTTTTGCATATTCCTATTCCTTTTAATCTGCTTGCAAAAATATAAAAAATATTGGAAAGTTGCCAAATGTTGTACTTTTTTTTCAACAAACAGACAATCTGTAAGCCGAAACGTGTTCAAGTTTAGCCGAGCGTGTGCGCTATCGAGCGAAGCCACTGCTGCTACTATTGAGATGGGGATGATTGACACATAATCTTTACCTATTTAATTCCATTTCAAAACCTTTCCATTCCTCACCGTCAATCACATAAGAATCCATTCCGATGATGCGGAAGCCTACTGACTTGTAACATTCAACAGCGGAATTATTGTCACAAAACACACCGAGGGTGATGCGCTTGGCTCCCAGTTCTTGCTGCGCATAATCGATGGCGAGGCGGAGCATTTGCCTGCCGTAGCCCTTGCCGCGTTTCGAGTCGTCAACTATCACAAAGCCGAAGCGGATGACGCTTTTGTCCTCTGATGGATGTCTCAACAAAATATGTCCTACTATCTTCTCTCCAACAATAGCCGTAAGAGGATACATATTGTCTCCCTCGTATTGCTTCATCATCTCCTCAGGCTTGGCAGGGAAATCCTTATATCTGTCAGCACTCCAAAGCCGGAAGGCATGCTTATCCTTGCACCAACTCAGAATCGTCGCTGCATCGTTGGTTACGAAAGGTCGGAGTGTCATGAATTCTTGCATGTCTTCATTTATCAAGTTTGATGCTGTTTCCATCACTTTCTCCATCTTTTCAGCATTGGGAAGAAACCACGCATCATCTGTTTGTACTCTTCCTTGGTCATGGGTTTAGGCATCTGCTTGTTCACTTCATCAACAAACTGCGAACAATGTTCTATCATCTCGTCCATCGTGCAGTCCTGTAGGAACTTGCCATCCTTGTAGCAGTACATGCAGTAATCTTCGTTCTTTGTGCCATCGGCATTAGTACCGAGGACGTCTTCTGTGAGCGGCATGCCGCAACTCTGACAAAATCTCTGATCCATAATATCTTTATTTGTTAAGTTCTAATCTCAATACTCTGATTGGCCTGTTCTCACCTTGGTACTGATTCGCATCGATGCAGGTTTCACCTGTAGGCACAAAACCGCACTTTTCCATCACTCGGCCTGAAGCAGGATTATCTACGAAGTGGCCGCTGATGAGCGATTTGATATCAGTTGTTTGTCGTATATGGTCTAACATCAACTGCAGTGCCTCTGTGCAGATACCTTTGTTCCAATAGGGCTTCGCCACCCAATAGCCGATGAGCGGTTCACTCTCGCGGGCCGGTAGGTCACACTCGCACGATGGACCATAGCCCATAGCACCAATGGCCTCACCAGTCTCTTTCAATTCGATAGCCCAGGTATTGGTGGCATCGCGGAAAACGGTGCGGATTATCTCCAGACTTTCCTCCACACTCTGATGTGGTGGCCACCCAGCACGCGGACCAACATCAGGGTCGGAAGCCCATTTGAACAGCGTCTCCGCGTCACTATCTCGCCAAGGGCGCAATATAATACGATCAGTTTCCATATTTGTTTTATTTGTATTTCCCGCTAAGAATCCTTTTGCGAAGACTCTTCACAGCGGGCTTGTAATAATCTATTTCTATCGCTTCAAGGGTGCGTTTCAACTCATCCATCAGTTCTGGATAAAAACTGCACATACGATAAGCGAGCTTCATGCAGTGTGTTTGGATTCCAGGGAACTCCTCAATGCTGACCATGTGCTCGAAGCAGAAGTCTAGGAAATCAGTGCGCAAATCATCCTCGTCCATCTTCAATCGCTCGATGATATTCAGCGTCAGCCGCCTCACGGACGAGTTCTCCGTCTGCATGGCCTGGTCTGTCAGTTCGTTGAGTATCACCTGTAATTCTGACAGTTCCTCATCCTTGGCTTTAGTCAGTCCCCACAAGGCACTCCTCGCCACGCGATAGTCAGAATCGAACACATATCGTCGTGCAAAGCCTAGGAAATCACCATTAGCTTTGACTTCCTGATATATCTCCTGCGCTCCGCCCTCACTGAACGTCTGTTTTAGTCTCTCGCTTGTTATCGCCATTTTATGTTTCTTATATTTGTTGTCCTAATTCAAACGCCTCGTTCAAGGCATTGGTATTATCCTTTTTCTTTATTTTTCGCTGGCGCTCAACAACTCGTCCAATGGCATCATCACGCCGCACTGGTAATCGGGTGACTGGATGTCCGTGCCCTGATACCACTCCATGCAACAGGAATTCGGTGCCCATTTGTATTCAGGATGAGCAGGCAGCCACTCCTTATGGAATATCTTGTACTGCTCTTGAAAGGCTTTCATACCTCCCTCGAAATGCATCTTCAGCCACTTGCCGCTACGAATAGGGAAGAGTTGCATTCCTTCTGGCACCTCGCCACCTTTATATATTCCACCGATGACGTATGTAAAAATGTTCTTGCTGCAAGCACCAAAGTTTGCCTCCCAACAGGTTGCACAATTATGGTTGGGGATGTCGCATGTGCAGAGCGCGAACTCGCCGACGCCGTTGTCGATGGCTGCCTGCTGGAAGGCATCAGGCTCCTTATGCTCCATAAACACGGGCTTTATAATGCGTTCCACATACTCGCCCCATAACTTAGGGCACTCTTCCTGTCCCTTGCAGCATGCGATTTCCTTGGCCATGCCAATAATCTGCACATCGGCCAATGTAATAATCTCGTGTTTCATTTTTTCTATTTATTTGCTCTTTTAGTAGATGACGTATTGTGGAGCATGGTCTAACTTCATAATTTCACATCATATCGTGTTGATAGTTTTCTGCAGTTCTTCCAGGAACCTGGCAGCGTGCGAGCCGTCCATCTGGGCGTGATGAAACTGGAACGAGATGGGCAGAGTCACTTTAAACCAATGCTTGCGATAACGGCCCCATGCCAGGAAAGGATTGGTGTAGATGCCGCTGTACTGGTTGACAATGCTGTCGAGTTCCGTGCCTGTCACTGCCGACGTGCCTACTATCACAGCCTCATCGTCTAATATGTCCTGACAGGTCTGGCTGATGGTCTCTGTCAGATGCATGTAATTGGCATTAAACTGTTCCAGATTGTCGCTGACGGCTACGTCGCAGAAGCTGAGCCCGCCCTTTACGTTTTCCACTATCATGTTGATGGCCATACGGTCGTATTTGTACAGCTTCCCGTCGTGCGGCAACATGTAAAACTCCTCTATTCCTGATGCTGCTTTGCCGATGCACCAGCAGAGCAGCATGTTGAATTTCATACCGCGCCGGCGGCTCACCCTGCAGAGCCGTGTCACGTCGAAGGTCTTCGTGAGCGTCACCATCGGCATGGGCGACTTCATCCACAGCTCGAAGGCGATGGCCCGATTCGTATCTTTGGGATTGATTTCCTGTTTCATTTTTTATCTTTTAGTTATGAACGATGTAGGCTCCGTAAGCCTGAGCGGCATGGTGGAATATCACCAGCACCGTCAGGCATACTTTCAGATTGTCCAGATATAAAAGCCGTCTCATTCTTCGTATCCTAATTGTCCTGGCAGGCGGAGTTTCTTCTTCTGCGGGAAGGTGGCTTCGTAGGCTTCGAAGGCCTCCGGATGCTCATCGGCTACGAAATAGCCCTTGGGAGGACAATAGGTCCCCTCACGATTGCCCCAATAGCCAGGTATCAGTTCTTGGGCGAGGAAGTAAGGCACTTCGGCATCGCGAGGCTCAGCATGATAGTGGATGTTCATCTTGCTGGCCAAGTCGAAACCTGCATGACGGTAGAATTCGATATTACCCTCCATCTGTAGCATGCCGATACCCATCTCTCGGCCCTTCTCTAACGCATATTTTAGCAACTTGAGCCCATAGCCCTTGCGCTTGTAATCGGGGTGAATGCTGATGGGGCCGAAGGTCCAAGAAGGGAAAGACCCACCCCCATCCCCTCCCTGTGAGTGAGGGGAGTCTAAAACAATTTCAGCCTTTGAAAACATCACATGGCCGATGATCTTATCATCCTCCTCCATCACAAAGTCAAGCTCCGGGATGAAATCGGGATTGGTTCTATACTGATTAAGTACATAGTGCTCCGTGCATCCAGGACGATAAACATTCCAGAATGCCTCTCTCGTAAGGTTCTCTACCTCACGATAGTCTTTGGGTTGTTCTAAACGGATAGTCATTGACCTGATTCGATTTTTACTATTTTGACGTTGCAAAATTACGAATTGTTGCAGGAACTACCAAATATCTGGGCTATTCTGCATGATTTTGTGATGAATGGCACTCTGCGATATGTACTATTTTGTTATGTCTGTTTCATCACTTAATCAAATGTTTCAGATTGTACCTTGCATCTTCGTTATTACCAATCTCAGCAGAAAGTTTTGTACACGAATCTATTTCGGCGCATTCAGCACAAGATCCATACCCCTTACTGGTAACACATGGTTTGATTTCACATAGTTCATTACAGAAGAAGTATTTCACGCCATCGCCCCGGCATCCCGTACAGTTGATTTTATCAGGTGTAATGATGTCAGTATGAAATAACTCACACCATTTTCGAGATACCTCTTCACGCATGTTGTCATCATCTCTAACAGTGGCAATGCGAGCTTCACATTTCTCACAGTTAATGCCACAATATCCAATCATTTTATCCATATGAATTCCTTTATATCACAGCCTTTGCTTCCGTAATAGGCTAACATCTCTGGCAACTTTTTCAGATCATAGCTGGTGATACAGTCGGAGAGGACATGCACCGTGTATCCAGCTTTAGTCATATTGAAACACGTCGATTTCACACAAGCGGTAGCGTCAGCACCTGCCACGTAGAACTCATTAATATCGTTCGTTGTGATGAAAGCAGAAAAAGCCTCACTCGTGAGGGCATTGCTTTTCGTCTTCACGAAGATATTGTCTGACACGACCTTCAATTCAGGCAC
>JAFWQT010000103.1 GCA_017508965.1 Prevotella sp.
GGATATGCTCAAGATATTGAATCCTATCGAGAAGATTGACCAGGAAACCAAGGGCGACGACCGCTTGTGCCAGCATGTGCTGCGTCTGCTGACCATGGCCTCGGGCAAGGACCTTGTCTTGCAGCCCACCGAGTTCAAGTCGTGGTGCAAGAAGAAGGACAACGTTGCCAAGGTGAAGGACTTCATGAACCTGCTGGAGACTAAGCCCGACAAAAAGTATATCGAGAAAAACGCTGCCGACCTTTACGGCCTGAAGGCATTCTTAAAGGATTTCTCTCTGCTCAACGAGCGCAAGATGATGGAAGTGAAGCTTTGGGACAAGTATATGGTCTATGCCGAGTTCTTCGGTATTGCCGACCAGGTGAGAAAGGACATGAAGGAAATTTGCCCCGAATACCTGGAGATGTCGAAGCTGGCGCAGAGCATAGATGTTGCCGAGGCTAAAGAAGATGTGGTGTATATGTTCAGCGATGCCATCTACAGCTCAGCCAATGATGCCATTGCGATGCTGTTCAACCGGAAGAGCTCCGGTAGCGATGGTCATGGCGTATGGTCGTCACTTGGTGGTGGCGGCGGATACTCAGGCGGCGGTGGCGGCGGTGGCCGTTAATCATTTCCCGTATTTCTTCACTCGTTCGTCATTAATGATGCCTTTCCAGTTCATGCCGAAGGCGAAGTCGTAGGTGTGGCCGTCGGCATCCTGATAGCAGCGCATGTCGCGGGGCACGTCCTCCAGTTGTTCTTCCACCGTCTTCATGTCGGCAGGCATCTGCATGGGCAGCAGGGCTGAAGGCTCTGCCTTTCCGCTGATGATGTCGAGCAGCGCCTGATGCTGTACGTTGAACGAGACCAGAATGGCATCGGCAAAGGGTTCTATTTCCGAAAGAACAACCGGACGGCCCGTCTCCAGAACGACGATGACGGGCTTTTCTCCCATCTCCTTTTTCGTATTCGTCACCAGCAGCATGTCGTCGCGGTTATAGGTCTTTACCGTCTTTCCCTTGAAACTCCGGTTGGTGAATTTCTCCATGGGGTCGCCGCCGGCAATGCTCACGCTACGGGCATAAGTGGCAGTGTAGTCATCGTATTGCAGACTATACGGGACGTAACCATTGCCGCCGTTCTTCACATCTGCCATGCTGTAGCCGAAACCTGCGCTGGGCTCTTCTATCAGGCAGATGGCAAAGTCGGCCTGCTCGGGTTCCTTCACCACTTCGAAATACTTGGCCACCAGGGCGAGGTCGATGGGCTCCACCGTCTTTTCCTCAGAGATGCCGCCCCAAAGTCCTGGGATGGCGGGGAAGTGGCGCTTAGGTACATATACCTTTTTCTTCTCTTTCACGGGAAGCGTCTGGTTGGCATGGTTCTTCAGCATCACTACCGACTTCAGCTGTGCCTCATATCCTTCTTTCATAAATTCAGGATTGCCCACAATCTTCTGCGACTCGGCGGGGTCTAAGTAAGGATTCTCAAACAGTCCGACGCGGAACACATTGAGCAGCAACCGGCGTGCCGACAGCTCGAAACGCTCGCGGGCGCTTGCCTCGCCCTGTTCCTTTGCCCACATCTGATAGGCCTCGAGCACGGGACCAATCTCGTTGTTGCCACCGAACTGGTCTACTCCTGCCTGAAGGATTTTATAGTGGCGTTCGGTCTCGGTGAGCGCTTCCGCTCCCCATGGCTTGCCGCCTCTCGGACTGTCGAGCACTTTCATGTCTTTCGTGATGCCCCAGTCGGTGCAGACCACTCCCTCGAACTTTGCTTCGTCGCGGAGTTGCTGCTGGATGAGCCAGCGGCTATAGCTGCCGCCCATGTTTTCGCCTGAGGGGTCCTGATTCCAAAGGATGCTATAGATGGGCATCACGGCAGAAGCCATCCCGGTGCCGCCTTTCAGATGAAACGCTCCCTCCACGAACGAACGCTTGTGCATGGCCAGGTTCTTACCAGGGTAGACCGCATATTTTCCGGAGGCAAGGTGAGAGTCGCGGCCGCCCTCCTGTGCCCCGTATCCATACCAGTGCTTCACCATCGCATTGACGCTCTTCAGTCCCCATCCTTTGGCGTCGGGAGTTGTCTGGAAAGCATCGCAGTAGGCTTGTGCCATATCGGTAGTCAGCTGCGGGTCTTCTCCGAAGGTGCCGCTGAAACGGGTCCAGCGTGGATCGGTGGCGATGTCCACCTGTGGCGAAAGGGCGGTGGCGATGCCCAGTGCGCGATATTCCTCGGATGCTATCTCGCCGAAGCGATAAACCAATTGTGGGTCGAAGGTTGCCGCCAGTCCGAGCGAAGTGGGCCAGAGGGAAATCTGACCGCCAGCGCCCGCATTGTATTCGGTGGTGGCCTTGGCTTCATGGCGTGGATCCGAACTGGTGTTGGCAGGAATGCCGTGGTCGAGGGCTTCAACGTAGGCCTGCATATTGTTGTTCCACCGGGCCGCTACCTCAGGACTCTCCACGCCCGTCATCAGGACAGCCCGCAGATGGTCGTCGCGCAGGAATTTCTTTTGGTCGTCGGATAAGTCGGAGGGTTTGGCACCACTTTCCTCAAACGACTTACCGCCGTAGGTTGATTCTCCGAACCCCATGTGAGAAACCATCGGCACCGACTGATGACTGCTGTAGAGCATCAGTCCGGCAATCTCTTCCACCGATAGTTTCGATGCCAGGTCGGCAGCCCGTTCCTGTGCCGTCAGTCGCCAGTCCTCGTAGGCATCCAGCGAGTCATTCCGGTTAAGGTCCTTGAAAGCATAGCCGTCAAAAGTCAGGATTTTGACGCCCGACTGAGGCGAATATCCTAACGCAGGTCCTCCCTTTTGGGTGACCAGCATAAAAGAATCCACTTGCTTCTCCGTCCATCTCTCTCCGTCGCAGGCTGTAAGGCCAACGAGCACGCACCCCACCGCCACTAAGGTAACTGCTTTCACTATTTTCATTTCCTGTTATCGTGTTTTTAATTGTTTAGGTAATTGAAGTTTCGCTTATGCTCAATTTCGTTAAAATCCGAACTTACTCCATGCAAGGAGTTGGCCTTTTGAGGTGTTAAGACTAGTCTCTCCCCCATAGATGACGTTTAACTTTTTTATCACTGCAAAGATAATAAAATATTAAAAGATTGCAAAGAATTATATGCAAATTTTTAATCGGGTTAAAAGATTGCAAGAGATATGTGTGTAGAATTGAGCTTTAGTTTCTTACTTTATAACTGTGCCGCCTATCAGCACTAACAGTGCCGCCCATTGGCACTAACGGTGCAAGGCATCTGCACTAATCAATCCGCCCATCAGCCATTTGGCATAAATCTAAAACAAAAATCTAGCAAAAATCTTCCCTTTCAGCTTATTTTTGCGCATAAAAATGATAAGAAATCGGGCGAGAAAAAACTTTTTATACGCGCGCGAAGGCTCAATAGTTACAGTTATTCCCAACATAGGAGATCTGTAATCCCGAACAGTTTCAGATTTTAGGAATTATAGTTGTTTCAGGAAAGACCAGAGAATGAAAATCATAAGGGCGGAGAGAAATAGAGCTGCTGCGCTAAGGCAGATGACCTTGATTTTGGATTTACGAATTATTGATTCCTGCTCTTCTTGAAATGATTCCTCTGTTTTGTCAGTTAGTTCGTTTTCTTTGGGTTCTTCCGGCAGATGGAAGTATTTGTTATCTGCCGATTCCTGGAAATAAACTGCCGTTTTCTTCTTTTCTTCCATGATGTTTTACCGGAAGGAATCGGTGAGGAGCTTGATTTCTATCTGGGGGTTGATGCGCTCGTACAATATATTATATACGGCATCGAGGATGGGCATGTTGACGTGCATGTGGCGATTGATTTCCTTCATGCACTTGGTGCCGAAGAATCCCTCGGCAATCATCTCCATCTCAATTTGGGCCGACTTTACGCTGTAGCCCTTGCCAATCATGGTGCCGAAGGTACGGTTGCGCGAGAAATTGCTGTAGCCGGTCACCAGCAGGTCGCCCATATAGACTGAGTCGATGATGTTGCGGTCGAGCGGAGCCACGGTGTTGAGGAAACGGTTCATTTCCTGAACGGCGTTTGCCATGAGTACGGCCTGGAAGTTGTCGCCGTATTTAAGACCCGAGCAGATGCCGGCGGCGATAGCATAGACGTTCTTCAGCACGGAAGAGTATTCGATGCCGATGACATCCGTCGAAATTTTGGTCTTGATGTATTCTGAGGCGATGAGGTTGGCAAAAGCCGAGGCTTTCTCCTTGCTGGCACAGCCGATGGTGAGGTAGGAAAGACGTTCGAGCGCCACCTCTTCGGCGTGCGACGGTCCGCCTATGCAGGCAATGTTCTCGTATGGTACATCGTAAACCTGATGGAAGAATTCGGAGCATACGAGGTTGTCGTCGGGAACAATACCCTTGATGGCGGTGATGATGAACTTGTCGCGCAGGCGGGTCTTCAGTTTCCGGAGATGATTCTTCAGATAGGGTGACGGGGTGACGAAAATCAGCGTGTCGTATTGCTGCACAATCTTGTTGATGTCCGACGAGAAATCTATTTCGCTGATGTCGAAATGGACACCCGTCAGATAGGCGGGATTATGGCTCAGACGGCGGAAGTCCTCAATGCGGTCGTCGCGGCGCATATACCATCCTATGTGGTGGGTGTGCCCCACCACTATCTTGGCGATAGCTGTAGCCCAGCTACCACCGCCGATAATGGCAATAGAAGACCCACCCCCGGCCCTCCCTGTGAGGGAGGGAGCGATGTCTTTTTGTGAGGGGAACATATCCATGATTTATAATCCTGCCAAGTGAGAAAATGAGAAATTGAGAAAATGAGAGAATGAGAAATTATTCTTCACTCTTCACTTTTAACTCTTCACTTTTTGAGATCCACTCCTCTATTTCCTGTACAGAAGGCTTCTGCATGTCGAGCTTATACTTCTTCACGATGTCGCCGATTTTCTGCTGCAGGCCTTGGGCTTTCTGCTCGCGGATGTCTTGCACAAGATAGAAACCGGCCTTGTTGAGCACGGGAACCCATTCTTCGGGAACACCGATTTCGGCCCATTCGGCTGCGGAACTCTTCGGAGCCTTCTTTTCGGGCTTCATCTGCGGGAACAGCATAATCTCACCGATGGCAAACTTACCGGTCATGAGCATCACCAGACGGTCGATACCGATGCCGATGCCACTGGTGGGAGGCATGCCGTATTGCAGGGCGCGCAGGAAGTCGTGGTCGATAATCATGGCCTCGTCGTCGCCTTTGGCAGCGAGTTTCATCTGATCGATGAAACGCTCTTCCTGGTCAATGGGGTCGTTCAGCTCGGAGTAGGCGTTGGCCAGTTCCTTGCCGTTGACCATGAGTTCGAAGCGCTCGGTGAGTCCGGGCTTTGAACGGTGCATCTTTGTCAGGGGCGACATCTCCACGGGATAGTCGGTGATGAAGGTGGGCTGGATGAAGGTGCCCTCGGCGGTCTCGCCGAAAATTTCGTCGATAAGCTTGCCCTTGCCCATGGTCTCGGTGTCTTCGATGCCGAGTTTCTTGGCAATCTCGCGGATTTCGTCCTCAGTCTTGCCGTTCAGGTCGTAGCCGCTCTTCTCCTTGATGGCATCGAGGATGGGCAAACGACGATAGGGGGCCTTGAAGGAAATGACGTTGCCGTCGATTTCCACTTCGGGCTTACCGTTGACGGCGATGCAGATTTCCTCGAGCATTTGCTCGGTGAACGACATCATCCAGTTGTAGTCCTTATAGGAAACGTAGAGCTCCATACAGGTGAACTCGGGGTTATGGGTCTTGTCCATGCCCTCGTTGCGGAAGTTCTTGCCAATCTCATAGACACCCTCGAAACCGCCCACGATGAGGCGCTTCAGATAAAGTTCGGTGGCGATACGCATATACATATCGGTATCGAGCGCATTGAAATGGGTGATGAACGGACGGGCAGAGGCACCGCCGGCAATGGTCTGCAGCACGGGGGTCTCCACTTCGGTATAGCCGTTGCGGTCGAGAATGTTGCGGAGTGTGCGGGTGACGATGGCGCGCTTCTCGAATGTTTCCTTCACGCCTTCGTTGACCACCAGGTCAACATAGCGCTGACGGTAGCGCAGTTCGGGATCGTCGAACTTGTCGTAGGCTACGCCGTCCTTGTATTTCACGATGGGCAGGGGCTTCAGCGACTTCGAGAGCAGCGTGATTTCCTGTGCATGGACGGAAATCTCGCCCATCTGCGTGCGGAACACGAAACCACGGATGCCGATGAAGTCACCGATATCGAGCAGTTTCTTGAACACCACGTTGTACATATCCTTGTTCTCATCCGGGCAGATGTCATCGCGGGTAACATAAACCTGGATGCGGCCCTTAGAGTCCTGAAGTTCTACAAAAGAAGCCTTACCCATCACGCGGCGGCTCATCATGCGGCCGGCAATGCATACCTGTCGGGGCTCTTCGTCATCCTTAAACTCGTTCTTGATGTCTGTGCTGAAAGCGTTAGTGGGGTATTCAGCAGCGGGATATGGATTGATGCCCATATCGCGCAGTTGCTGCAGACTCTCGCGTCTGCCAATCTCTTGTTCTGATAATTCTTGGAAGCCAGCAGCGCCAGGACTCTCAAGGAGCGGGAGGATTCTCTGCAGAAAGAGCTGGCAGAGACCAGAAAGGACCTCACCGGGAAGCTCGAAGCCAAGAAAAAAGAGGCCGGACAGTAC
>JAFWQT010000104.1 GCA_017508965.1 Prevotella sp.
CATCTTATCGCCACAGGAGACGAGGACAACGGCGGCAGCAACGAGGCTCCATATATTCTTAATTTTCATATCCTTCATTTTTTATGAGTTGTATGTCAAAATTACGCTACAAGATTAAAGAGTCACTGAGACGCCGAAAGCGACGCTACGTGTCAATGGAGCAGCAATACCATAAGAAGCGGCATCCACTTCATCGAGATTGTCGAACGTGAAGAGGTCAACGCCACGCACATATACCTTGGCACCCTTGACAATCTTCAGCGGCTGAAGCAGAGACATGGGCAGATGGTAGTAGAGCTCAACGTTGCGAAGCTTCAGGTAGGAGCGGTCGCGCAGCCAGAAGGAACTGGTCTGATAGTTGTTGGCATTGCTCTCTGAGCTCAGGCGAGGATACTCGGCATTGGCGTTATTGTTTTGCGGACTCCAGCGGTTGTCGTAGACCTGCTGGGCCAGACTGCTGTTGTTGATCAGTCCCCAGTAGTAACCCTGAGTGTTGAGCACGGCGCTATAGCGGCCCACGCCTTGGAACATGGCATCGAATCCGAAGCCTTTGTACTCGGCTCCGAGATGGAACGAGTAGTACAGTTCTGGTGCCGTGACGCTGTGACCAATCTTCACCTTGTCGTTGGCATCGATAAGGCCGTCGCCATTCACGTCGGTGTACTTGATATCACCAGGACGCACGGCGCTGAAGGTCTGGCGCGGGGATGCATCAATCTCAGCCTGACTGGTGAAGAGGCCTTCGGCCAGCAGACCATAGATGGAGTTCAGCGGATTGCCGGTCTGTACGAGGTTATCGTAGGCACGGGGCTCTTCGGCCATGTCCTTGATCTTGGTCTTGGCAAACGTCATGTTACCTCCGAGGTTCACGGTAAGATCGCCGAAGCTGTGGGTAAAGTCGAGCGAGGCATCGATACCGTTCTGGTCAACTACGCCGGCATTCACATAAGGAGCGCCGAATCCGATGAGGGCTGTATAGGCACCTGCACCAGAGCACCAGATGTCGTAGCGATGGTTGTTGAAATAGTCGAACTCGATGTTAAGTCCCTTGAACAAAGTGGCATCGAAGCCCACATTGAACTTGTTGGCCTTCTCATGTGTGGGAGCAACGGTCGACATGGTACCCAGCGTGGTGGTTCCATAAATGTCCTGTGCGGCCGTGGCATCCACGAAATAGTAGGCAGAAGCACCGCTGATGGAATAGCTCTGGGTGTAGTATGTCCAGATATTCATATCGTCGCCGGGCAGGTAGTCGGCATTGAGCTTGCCGAACGATGCGCGGAACTTCAGGTAGTCGAGCCATGAGACATCCTTGAGGAAGTTCTCCTTAGATGCCACCCAGGCAGCGGAAACCGTCGGCGAGAACGACCACTTGGTGTCGGGGGCCAAACGGCTGGAGCCGCTGTAGACCAGCGCCAGCTCAGCCAGATACTTGCCCTGGTAGCCGTAGTGGGTCCACCAAGAATAATTCTGGCGATAGATGGAGTTGTTGTTTCCGTTCAGGTGCTGATAGTCGTAGTCCCACTTCAGCTGGGTATAGAGATAATGGTTGCCAAAGGAACGGTCGAAATTCAGACCGCCGGCAGCCGTCAGCCTGCGGGCGAATGCCTTAGTGGCTGCGCTCTTGCTCATCTCGGTGCGCTCACCGCCGGTGAAATAGGTACCCTTGTTCATCACGCCGTCGGTCCATACAGCAGGATAGCTACCATAGACGTATGACTTGCTGTGGTCTTCGTAAAGCGTGCTGTAGGTGTCGTAGCCCAGCTTCAGGAAGAATCCCAGGCCCTTCACCCATGAAGAGAGATCCTGGTTAAGGGTCATATCGGAGAAGAGGCCACGCTCGTGGGTCTTATAGTAAGCGGCATCTGTTGACAATGCCACAGGGTTGAGCGTACCGGCCCATGTGGAGTTACCTCCCCAGTCGTTCTCTTCGCTCTTCACGGGGAATGCTGCCGACGGGAGGTTATAGATGTTGTTCCACAGATTGGCCTGACTGCCGGGCTGGGAAACCTCGCTCAGAATACCGGCCATGTTCACCTTCAGCATGGTGGTCGGCGTGAGGTCGATGTCGAGGTTCACACGCAGGTTACCACGCACATACTTATCCTGGGTGGAATAGCCGTCGGTGGCATCGGGTGTCTTGATGAAGCCCTTGTCTGACAACAGGTTCAAAGCGGTATAGTAGCGGAAGCGCTCACCACCACCGGTGAAGTCGACGCCCACCTTGTTGGTGACGCCATGATGACGGAATGTCTCGTCGACCCAGTTCACGCTCGGGTACTGGAAGGGATACTCGCCGCTGCCAAAGGCTGACATTGCATTGGCATCGTAGCGGGGAGCCTTGCCTTCGTTGGCAAGTGCCTCGTTCATGGCCGAAGCATAGGTGGCACCGTCAATGAACTTCGGACGATTCGTCTGATAGTTGATGAGGTGATCGTAGTGAACCGACATCTCGCTGGAATTATACTTACCGCGCTTGGTGGTGATGAGAATGGCGCCGTTGGCTCCCTTGTAGCCGTAAAGCGCTGTGGCTGCGGCATCCTTGAGGACGGTAACGGTCTCCACCTCTTCGGGGGCTACCACGGTAATCTCACGCTCTACACCGTCCACCAGAATCAGGGGATTGCTGGTGCTCAGGCTCTGGAGTCCGCGCACATAGAAAGTAGGATTCTGAGCAAAATAGGTGCCCGTTCCGTCAAGCGAGATAAGTCCGTTGCCCCGTCCAAGAATAGAGTTTCCGATATTCTTCGACGAACGCTTATCTACCTGATCATTAGTAATGACAGACACTGACGCTGTGGACTGTTCACGAATGAGCGTCTTCTCCGAACCAACATCAATCCTTTGGTCGGCAAAAGCAATGCCCGTGCTGTCCTGCTGTGCTGCCGCCGGCAGGCAGAAGCCTGCGAGCAGAGTAAGCACAAATATATTTCCTTTCTTCATAGTCTTTAATCTTTAATCTTTTAGTTTAAAAGAATTATTACCAGCCAGGATTCTGGACAATACCATAACCCTTGTTCATCTCAGTAACTGGCAGCGGGAAGAGGAACCATTTCTTTACTTCATTCGAATTAGGATCGAGGTCCCACATCACGCGGCGTCGGTTCTGCAACGTGAATTTCTCATACTTGAAGTGATCAGGTTCGGCAACGCCGTTATCTTTGTCATCACCCTGATAGGCATTGAAGTTCTCAACATACTCGCCCATGACGTTCTGCAGACGTGTAATCTTAAGTCCGTGGAGCTCCTTACACATCCAGTCGGTACGCTTGTAGCGAATCATATCGTAGTAGCGGTTGTTGCTCATACCCAGTTCGCAGGCGCGCTCACGGAGAATCTCCTCTATCAGCTTATCCTTGTTGCTGCTAAGCTCGGGCTGGAATTTCTCCATGGGGTCGAGTCCCACACGGGCACGAACGCGGTTCACACAGTTGAGTGCGCCGGCATAGTTGCCTGTCTGAGCCAAAGTCTCTGCCCACATCAGCAGCATCTCGTCGTAGCTCAGATATACCCAGTGCATAAACTTACGGTGATACTCCTCACCCAAATAGTACTTGATGGTACCGAAACCGGTAGAGAACTTGAAGGTCAGCTGTTCGACAATCTCACCAGTGGTCTTGGCAATGCTCTGGCCGGCGTGGTAGCCACCAGTCCAAAGTTCGTAGATGTCACCCGACGACTTACCTGTGGTCCAGTCGAGAGTTATCTGCTGTCCGTTGACGATGGCATTCTCGTAGAGGCGCGGGTCACGGATGGCATATTTCTGAATGGTACGGCGACCTGACTTCCTTACAGGGCTGTAGAACAGCTGTCCGTCAGCTTCCAGAACCTGATTGGAAGAATTAATCAAGGCATAGGTGGGGGCCTTCATCTGATTGTTAGCCTCATCCCACTCGAAGGGCTCTCCTGACGACCAGGGGAACATCTCCACATACTCAACTGTGGGACAATAAGAGTTACGGCCGATTCCTACCCAGTTCCACCAGGCATAGGTTCCCTGTGAACCATAGACGGTAGCCACACGGGTGGAATGAATAACCTCCTTGCTACCCTGATAGATGTAACCCATGCGATAAGCCTGGCGATAGGCATCGGCAGATCTCTCGGTGGGCTGCGTCAGCTGATAGAATTTACCGGCAGTACCCAGGGTGATACTTGTGGGGTCGCTTTCGCCATTGGCTGCGAAGAAGTCGCGGCAGGCCTTTTCGGCACGTTCCCAACGGCTCTGCTGGAAGTCGCCATACCACACCAGCTTGTCCTGCTCAGCCTGTGATGTACCTCCATAGTAGCCCTGGTCGGCATTATAAAGAGGTGATGCGGCGAACAACAGAATCTTTGCCTTCAGTGCCATAGCACCGGCAGCCGTCCAACGGCCTGTATTGTTGAAGGCATCATCGGCAGTGGTGTTGCCATCCCATGCCCAACGAAGGTTGGGAATTGCCTCATCAAGCAGGTTTACCATATAGTCGACTGTTTCGGCAATAGTGCTGCGATGAAGGTTCGAGTAATCACCTTCCAGACCTGTATAGGCTTTGTCGACAATGGGAAGACCGCCATAAACACTGAAGAGGTCGAAATAGCGGGCCACAATCAGACACTTGGCCTGTGCGATGATGCTCTGTTTTTCTGCTTCCGACAAATCGGGAACACGGTCGATATTCTCGAGCAACAGATATGCCTGGCGAACGGCCATCCATACTTTATCGTTAAGGAACGAAATCAGCGGATCGTTATTGGCCGAGAGGGTGTTGCTGTAATAGCTGTTGAAAATTGCGGTACCATTCCAGTGAATCTGGTAGATATCGGTCAAACCATCCAATTTTCCCTGATAGCTGTTCTGGCTGGTGGGAACACCACTGGCATTAGAGAAGGGCAGTCCATAATACTGCATACCATAGAGGCCCGTCAGGAATTGGCGCGTATATTCGGCACTGTTGAACACGGTGTCGATAGTGACGGTTCCACCCGGTGCCTTTTCCACAAAGCTGTCACCTACTTTCACGTCATCCGTACAAGCCGTGAATGCGGCCGAAGATAACAATGCGAGAGCTGAAGCGTATAATATATGTTGTAATTTCATAACTTTTATCTTATTTCATTTAACCATTGACACCTTTTAGAATGCAACTTTCAGGCTTGCTGTATAGGTACGCTGCAAAGGATAAGAGGGAGCATTGCTGGCACGGGTCTCAGGGTCACCCCAGATGTATGGGGAGAAGGTCAGCAGGTTGTA
>JAFWQT010000105.1 GCA_017508965.1 Prevotella sp.
AGCCGTAGCCGCCATCCTCGAACTTGGCTGCCAGTCCGGGCATTCCCGAAACTTCCTCGGCAATGGTGATGGCATTCTTGTTGACCTCGTGGATGAGGCAGTTGGCCAGCGTGAGGTAGCAGATGGCATTGTCGTCCTGATGACCGTTGAAATAGTCGGCATAGTTGCAGAACGCCTCTCCCAGACCGTGGCTGTAGTAGAGCATGGAGGTGACGCCGTCGAAGCGGAAGCCGTCGAAATGGAACTCTTCGAGCCAGTATTTGCAGTTGGACAGGAGGAAATGAATGACCTCGTCCTTGCCGTAGTCGAAGCAGAGCGAGTCCCATGCTGGGTGCTCGTGGCGGTCGCCGGGATAGAAGAACTGGTTGGGGTCGCCGCAGAGATTGCCAAGACCTTCCACTTCGTTCTTAACCGCGTGAGAATGAACGATATCCATGATGACGGCAATGCCGTTCTTGTGGGCCTCGTCGATGAGTGCCTTCAGTTCCTCGGGTGTTCCGAAACGGCTGCTGGAGGCGAAGAAGCTGCTCACATGATAGCCGAACGAGCCGTAGTAGGGATGCTCCTGGATGGCCATGATCTGGATGCAGTTGTAGCCATCCTTGATGATGCGGGGCAGGATGTTCTCACGGAACTCGGTGTAGGTGCCCACTTTCTCGGCATCCTCGCCCATTCCGATATGGCACTCGTAGATGAGCAGCGGACTCTTGTTGGGCTTGAAAGTCTTCTTCTTCCAGACGTAGGGCTCCTCGGGTGCCCACACCTGGGCCGAGAATATCTTGGTCTGCTCGTCCTGAACCACACGCTGAATCCAGGCGGGAATACGCTCACCCTCGCCGCCGTTCCACTTGACGTGCATCTTGAACAGGTCGCCGTGCTTCATGGCCTTCTTGGGCAGTTTCAGTTCCCAGTTGCCGGTTCCCTCGATTCGCTTGCAGCGGTATTTCTCGTTCTCCTCCCAATTGTTGAAGTCGCCCACCAGGTAGATGTCGGTGGCATTGGGTGCCCACTCACGGAAAATCCATTGTCCGCGGGCAGTCTGGTGGAGTCCGTAGTACACATGTCCGTTGGCGAAGTCCGACAGTTTCTGCTTGCCGTTCTTCGTGAGCTGGCTGAGTTTCCAGAGAGCATGGTCGTGACGGCCCTTGATGGCGCCCTCGAAGGGCTCGAGCCATCCGTCGTTCTTCACCAGTCCGATATGTTGTGGAACTTTGGGCGCTGATTTCTTTGCCGCAGCCTTTGGAGCCTTTGCAGTAGTTTTCTTTGTTGTTGCCATAATAAATAATGGTTTTTTCGATTATGCTTTAATCTTGAAAATAGCTTTCTTAATAGTAGGTTCGGAAGAGATGCAGGGTGCATGGCCGTCCTGGGGGAAGAAGATGGCCATCTCGCCAGGCTGGCAGGTGACGTAGGTATCGGCCGGTCCGTCGTACTTGATGATGTCTTTCTCCTCGTTATACTCCAGTTCGGGCAGCTTGCAGAGCGGCGTGTAGCCGTAGGTCTCAGGGCCCGAGAGCGGAATCTGGATGTCGATCATCTTGCGGTGGGTTTCCAGCTTGGCTTCCTCGCTGGTCTTTCCCTTGGCAGTCTGGATGTTTACAAAAAGGTCTTTCTCCTTGATGTAGTGTTTTCCTTCTTCGAGTTCGTTCAGATTGTTAGTTTTCAAGAAATCCACGATGTCCTGGAACAGTGGATTCAGGCTTGCATAAAAGCCGAGTTTGTCGAGTGTGTCAATTACCATAGCACATTTATTTAAATTGTTTACTGTTTACGTCCGCGAACATAGGTACCCTGCTCCACCACCTTGCCGTTGCGGTCTTTCATCACATAGCGCCCTTCGCGCATGTCGTTGCTGTAGGAGCCTTCGAAGCGGTTGCCGTTCTTGTCAACTTCGATAGCCTGTCCGTTGCGGCGCCCGTTGCGGTAGTTGCCCTTGAACTTGCTGCCGTCGTGATAGTGGATGATGACCTCGCCGTCGACCATTCCGTTGCGGAACTGGCCCTCGAACACATCGCCCGATTTCTTGGTGAGCTTGCCGTATCCGTTAGGCAGGTCGTTGTGCCAGGTGCCTGAGAATATGTCGCCGTTGCGCCAGGTGAAGGTGCCCTGCCCTTCCTTGTCGCCATTCTTGAAGTGGCCGGTGTATCTGTCGCCGTTGGCATAGCGCGAGATGCCCTGTCCGGTGCGTTCTCCCATCACATAGTCGCCCTCGTAGCGGTCGCCGTTCTGGTATTTATAGATGCCCTTTCCGTGCTGGACGTCATCCTTCCATTCGCCCACGTATTCATCGCCGTCGGAGTATTTGTTGGTGCCGCGGCCCGAACGCATGTCGTTCTCCCACATGCCGTCGTAGGTAGTGCCGTCGCCCCAGTTGAAATAGCCGCGCCCGCTCTTCTTGTCGTCCTTCCACTGGCCGTCGTAGTAGGCACCGCTGGCAAAGGTGTACTTGCCTTTTCCCGAGCGTTTGTCCTCCTGCCAGTTTCCGTCGTACTTGTCACCATTATAATAATACATGATGCCGTGGCCCTGCTGGTAGTCGCGGAACCACAGACCTTCGTAGCGGTTGTTGTTCATGAAATAGAAGGTTCCCTTGCCATGCTGCTGGTTCTGGAACCACTCGCCTTCGTATTTCTCGCCGTCGGAGAAGGTGTAGGTGCCATAGCCGTGGCGCTTTCCCTTGGCATATTCACCGTCGTAGGTGTCGCCGTTGCTATAGAGTACCGAACCTTTACCGTGGGGTTTCCCCGACATCATCTCTCCTTTGTACTGCCCCACAAGGTTGCCTTCCTTGATTTCACAGGAACCCAAAGTGAGGCTTTGGGAATAACACAGGAGAGGCAGCGAAAACAATAAAACTGATATTATTTTTTTATTCACGACAATTCAATTTTTGTAATTCAGTCCCAAAAGTAGTAATTTTCCATAGAAAAACAAAACAATTTTATAATTTTTGATTACTTTTAAAGAAGATAGGCAACAAGAAGTACGAAAAATGCAGTATCTTTGCCGCTGAATATTAACTTTTTCATCAGAACATGAAATTCATTGGAGTGATACCCGCCCGTTATGCATCGACCAGATTTCCGGGTAAGCCATTGGCAGTTCTTGGCGGGAAGACTGTCATTCAAAGAGTATATGAGCAGGTGGCGGGCATCCTTGGCGACAAGACCTTTGTGGCAACCGACGACGAGCGCATTTACGATGCCGTGGAGGCTTTTGGCGGTAATGCCGTGATGACTTCGCCCAATCATAAAAGCGGGACTGACCGCATTGAGGAAGCCGTAACGAAGATAGGAGGCGATGCGGACGTGATTATCAACATCCAGGGCGATGAGCCATTCATCCAGCAGTCGCAAATAGAGGAGATTATCCGCTGCTTCGACGACCCTGAGACTCAGATTGCCACGCTGGGAAAGCCCTTTGGCAAGGAGCAGGACTTCAAGGTGCTGGAGAATCCGAACAGTCCTAAGATTGCGGTCGACAACCGGGGCTATGCCATGTACTTCTCGCGTAGCATCATTCCCTACATCAGGGGGAAGGAAAAGGCGGAATGGACGGGCTGCTACCCGTTCCTGAAGCATTTGGGAATATATGCTTATAGAAAAGAGGTGCTGCACGAAATCACACAACTGCCGCAAAGTTCGCTGGAGATTGCAGAGAGCCTGGAACAGCTGCGCTGGCTGCAGAACGGCTACCGCATAAAGGTGGGTCTTACCGATGTGGAGACCGTTGGCATTGACACGCCTGAAGACTTGAAAAGGGCTGAGGAATTCCTGAAAACGCTGTGACAGTAGCCTTTATTCGCTGACATTCATGCTCATCTTGCCCTTGTAGCTGATTTTCACATTAATAATATAGCTGCTTGGGCTGTCGGGCATGACCAGATGGGCATTATAGTTCACGCTCTCGGCATCGTTGTCGATTACAAGAATGTCGCTCAGAATGCTCTGCCTGAGGAAATCCTGAGGCACGAGCCGTGCGAAGTCTTCCTTGTGGAAGTCGTGCTGGTAGATTCGTGAGCGTCCCTCGAATATCGACACGCGGATGCTGTTGTCGTAGTAAACATTGTCAACACTCACTCCGTCGTCGTTGATTTTCGACTTAAACACCTTCTGCTTCGTGGGATTCACCTGCACATAGCAGTGGTAGCGGTCGTTTCCACTAAATACAACGGTATCGCGCTTAATGGTCTTCCGCTGGTTCAGGGTTACCGGGGGTTCCTGCTCGAAGGCCTGCTCGAGTTCCTTGCCGTCGCTCTTGTTGAGCTTCACCACGTCGCCGTTCTGGTTGATAAACTGGAACAGGTGCTCGGTCTGCTTCACAATCGGGTATTTGGTCATGTTAGAGCCTTGCAAGAACAAGGTGTCTCCAACAATCATGAACTTGGCGGGAACATTCATGGAATCGGGATAGAAGATGGAGTCGCCCTCGGCCTGGAATGACAGGTCGCCGGTCTCGGCATCTACCCAGATT
Organism: Prevotella sp.; assembly: GCA_017508965.1. Taxonomy (GTDB): domain Bacteria; phylum Bacteroidota; class Bacteroidia; order Bacteroidales; family Bacteroidaceae; genus Prevotella. Next base: position 4,474 of record JAFWQT010000105.1, read on the forward strand.
CCCTGCAGCAACTTCTTGGCGTTCAGGTCTTCGGCAGGTTCCGCGGCTTTCTGTCCCTTACCGCCACAGGCAGCAAGGATTGCCGAGATTACTACTAAGACCAGTCCCTTCTTCATATATCTATTTTAGCGAATACCGATTAGTCGAACAGTTCGGCTTCTTCGAAGTTCTTTCCGTGCTCGTCCTTGGCACTCAACAGCATTTCCTCTTTGGCTATGGGCCATTTGATGCCGATGGTGGGGTCGTCGAAACGGATGCTGGCCTCTGCCTGGGGAGCATACACGTTGTCCACCTTATAAGTAAATACGGCCTCGTCGCTCAGCACAAGGAATCCATGGGCCATTCCGCGGGGGATAAACAGCTGGCGCTTGTTCTCCTCGCTCAGCTCTACGGCCACATACTTGCCAAAGGTGGGCGAACTCTTGCGGATGTCGACAGCCACATCGATGACGGTGCCCTTGATGACACGCACCAGCTTGGCCTGCGAGAGCTCTCCTTTCTGATAATGAAGGCCACGGAGCACGCCGCGGCTGCTCTTCGACTCATTGTCCTGGATGAAGTCAACCTTACCTATATGAGCCTCGAATTCTTCTTTCTTCCAGGCCTCAAAAAAATAGCCACGCGCATCATTGAACACCTTGGGTTCAATCACGTAGACTCCTTCTATCTCTGTTTTCTTGTATTCCATATCTTTTGCAAAAGTACATATATTTTTTGAAAACACCCCCGTTTTTATAAATTTTATTTTTTTCTATCAATTATTATTTGCAAAATCCAACAAAAAGAAGTAATTTTGCACTCGTGATTGAACTCGAAAGACATATTGAAATCCAACTTCTCAACAACGACTGCGTGATTGTCCCCGATCTCGGCGGATTTATGGCGCACTATGAGGAGGCTCATATCGACAGCATGGACGGAACGTTCCTGCCGCCGAAGCGTACCCTCGGGTTTAATCCTGCCCTGAAGATGAACGACTCGCTGCTCGTTCAGTCGTACATCGAAGCCTACGACATTTCGTATCCTGAAGCCCTTCATCGTATTGAGGAGGAGGTCAGCGAACTGAGGCAGCGTGTGGAGAACGAGGGGTTCTACGAGCTGAACGACATCGGTGTGCTGCGCATGAACAGCTATGGCAACTACGAGTTTGAGCCTTGCGAAGCCGGTATTCTCACCCCGTCTCTTTACGGTCTTACAAACTTGGCCATCGACGAGCTGGACCAGCAGAAGGTTCCTGTCATCGAAAGCAAGGTGGTTCCCATCCGTCTTGACGAAATCAACAAAGAGGAAAAGACTACCGAAGCCGAAGAAGAGACCGTTGAGAAGCCCGCACCTTCGTTTTATATTAACGATGACGACAAGACCGTTCATATCCGTCTAAGCGTGTTGCGCAATGCCGTAGCCGTGGCCATTGCACTCTTTGCATTCTTCCTTTTCTCCACTCCGCTGAACAACAATCTTGGCAACCAGCAGCAGACGATGAACATCAACACCGATGTGCTGACTCGGATTATGCCTAAGAGCGAGGTGAAGGGTAATGCAACGGTGGTGACCGCAGGGAATGTGAGCAAGCCCAAGAGCGAGACTCCCAAGCCAACCGTTAGTGCTTCAGCTACAGCCGACAACTCGGCAGCCAAGCCCCAGCAGCCTGTCTCCTACTACACCCTGGTGCTTGCATCGCACGTGAGTCAGAAGAACGCTGCCGCCTACGTGGAAAAGCTGCATAAGGTGGGCTTCAACGAGGCTGAGGTCAGCGTAAGGAACAAGGTGACCCGCGTGATTTTCAACCACTACCCCACGGAAGCTGCCGCCTACAAGGCACTCAACGAACTTCAGGAGTATTCTGAATTCAACCAGGCTTGGGTCTACTTCGTGAAAGGAGTCTAATTCCTCATCTTATTTATGAAAAGAGTCCGTTGCCCCAAATGCGATAACTATACCATCTTCGACGAGACCAAATACGAAGACGGGCAGTCGCTGGTGTTCCAGTGTCAGGAATGCGGCAAGCAGTTCGGCATCCGTATTGGCGTGAGCAAGCTCCATAACCGCCAGAAGGAGGAGAATCCCGACGAAATGGCCAACGAGCAGGGCTGCGGTTCAATTGTAGTCATCGAGAACTGTTTCCACTACAAGCAGGTGATTCCCCTGAAGATGGGCGACAACGTGATAGGCCGCTATCAGAAAGGAAACCCGATTAACACACCCGTGGAAACGGTTGACCCCAGCGTCGACAACACCCATTGTGCCATCAACGTGAGCCGTAACAAGCGTGGAGAACTGCAATACCAGTTGCGCGACCTGAACAGCAACACTGGCACCTTTGTGGATAATGTGGAACTTGCACAAGGGGAACGCCGCATCATCGAGGACGGCAGTCTGTTCACCATCGGAGCCACCACCATCATCCTTCGAGCAAGCAACGAATAACCCGCTAGATTGCAAGATTGCATATTGCATGCGTTTTTTTGTAGAGAAGAGAAAGTTTTAGTTAATAAAGTATAAAGAAATTATATAATATATTGATTATTAATAATATATATAATATATACTATATCTTTACTTTAATTCCCTACTTCTCGCTTAAAAAAAATTTTGTATGCAATATGCAATCTTGCAATATAACGCACTTTTTCTTTTCATTTTTGACAGCAGCCAATATTCGCGAGTCCTATTAAACCCTGATTGCGCTCTAATTAAAGTCTGATTGCTCCTCAAGTAAAGTCTGATTGCACTTCAAATAAAGTCTGATTGAGATCTATTTAGACTTTAATTGCAATTCACACTCCACTATTAATATTAAATAAGGTGTACAGGAAAAGAAGCTATAAGCACAAAACACAAAAAACCGCCGACTCATTGAGCCAGCGGTTCTTGATGAAAGTCGAGGTGACAGGACTCGAACCTGCGACAGCCTGGTCCCAAACCAGGAACGCTACCAACTGCGCTACACCTCGATTTAGCGGATGCAAAGGTACTCATTAAAATGAAGAATGAAGAACGAAAACGGAAGAAACTTCAGAACCCCAACCGTAATTTAAACTTAATTAACAGGTCAGGCCGACTTCATTCTACTATCGAATTCCTTATTTAATAATACCTTGTTCAACGAAAATCTTCTTCAATGCCTTCACGGCACGGTCAACCTGCTCGTTGGTATGGGTGGCCATCAAAGCGAATCTCACCAATGTGTCCTGTGGAGCACATGCTGGAGGAATGACGGGATTGATGAAAACACCTGCATCGAAAGCGAGCTTGGTAACCAGGAAAGTCTTGTCGACATCGCGCACATAAAGCGGAATGATGGGACTCTCGGTGTCGCCAATCTCGAATCCCTCTTCGCGGAAACGCTTCAGGGCATAGTTGGTGACATTCCACAGACGCTCAATGCGCTCGGGCTCCTTGCGGATAATGTGCAGGGCCTCCATTGCAGCTGCTGTGGCTGCGGGAGTGTTGGAAGCCGAGAAGATATAAGTACGGCAAGTGTGGCGGAGGAAATTGATGGTGTCGAAATCGGCAGCCACGAAGCCTCCGATGCTTGCAAGCGACTTAGAGAAAGTTCCCATGATGATGTCCACATCATCGGTCACTCCGAAATGGTCGCACACACCACGGCCTTCCCTACCGAAGACGCCCAGTCCGTGAGCCTCGTCAACATAGATGCTGGCATTGTATTTCTTCTTCAATTCAACGATGGCAGGAAGATTTGCAAGGTCACCCTCCATAGAGAACACACCGTCTACGACAATCATCTTGATGGCCTCGGGACGGCATTTCTGCAGCTGCTTCTCCAGGTCTTCCATGTCGTTGTGCTTGTATTTCAGGCAGGTGGCAAACGAAAGACGACGGCCGTCGACAATACTTGCATGGTTACGGTCGTCGCAAATGATATAGTCTTCTCTGCCGCAGATATTGGCTAGAACGCCTGAATTAACTGAGAAACCGGTAGAAAACACCAGTGCTTCGTCTTTTCCCTCAAATTCGGCAAGTTCTTTCTCGAGCTGAACATGCAGGTCGAGTGTGCCGTTAAGGAATCTGCTTCCTGCACAACCCGTTCCGTATTTGTCGATGGCAGCCTTGGCAGCAGCTTCAACCCGTGGATCGCCTGTCAATCCCGTGTAGGCATTCGAGCCGAACATTAATACCGGGTGTCCACCCATCTGAACTTCTGTGCCTTGTTTTCCTGTAATCTCGCGGAAATAAGGATATACGTCAGCCTCCATGAATTTCTGAGGCTCACGATAATGCTTATACTTTTCTTGTAAAAGTCCCATTATTAAGAGATATAACTAACTATTTTGTTTTATAGGGTGCAAAGGTACAAAAAAATTATCCAAATATCCATGTTTTTTGCAGAAAAGTTTATCGAAAGTAAAATTATTCTGAAATTTATAGAATATTCAACCAATATTTATTAACTTTGTGGCCGGAAAAATCAAAAAGATGAAAGAAAAGAAATCGGTTACTTTTATTGTGAATCCAATTTCGGGAACTTCCAAAAAGACGGGAATTTCGAAATTGATTGAGCAGACCATTGACCATGACCTATTCGATTGCCGGGTTGTGACAACCGAATATGCCGGCCATGCCGCAGAGATAGCAACCGATTGTAAGAACAACGGAATCGACGTGGTGGTAGCCGTGGGAGGCGACGGAACGGTGAACGAAGTGGCCCGTTCCATCACCCATTCACAGACGGCCCTGGGCATCATACCCTGCGGTTCAGGCAACGGACTGGCTCGCCACCTGATGCTTCCGATGGATTTCAAGAAAGACATCGACATCATCAACCGATGCGAAATACACGACCTCGACTACGGAATCATCAACGGACAGCCTTTCTTCTGCACCTGTGGCATGGGATTCGATGCGTTCATATCGATGAAATTTGCCACGGCCGGCAAGCGCGGACTGGCCACCTATGTGGAGAATGTGCTGCGCGAAGGACTGAACTATCAGCCCGAGACCTATAAGATTGAAGACGAAGACGGCATCATGATCCACAAGGCATTCCTCATCTCGTGTGCCAATGCCTCGCAATACGGCAACAATGCCTATATAGCCCCGCAGGCATCGATGCGCGACGGTATGCTCGACGTGATTATCATGGAGCCCTTCGATGTGCTGGAAGCGCCCCAGGTGGCCATCGAAATGCTGAACAAGACGCTCGACAAGAACCAGAAGATAAAGACTTTCCGCTCGCAGCACATCATCATCCATCGCGAGAAGCCAGGCGTGATTCACTACGATGGTGACCCGGTGATGACCACAGCCGACGTTGACATCCGACTGGTTCCGAAAGGCATTAAGATGATTGTGAATCCTGATGCCGACAAAACTAAGCGCCGGCCTAACCGCGTGCAGACTGCTTTCCACGAGTTTTTCAACGACATCAATGTGGTGCGCGACGACCTTACCAAGCAAGGCCGCAACATACAGGCATTGAACAAAAAGCTGTTGAGAAAGCTGAACAACTTCACTTAAAGTTAAAGCTTCAAGTAAAAATCTTTCATCATTTCCACGTATTCATCCGAGCCAATCACCAGTTCTTCCTGAACTACGGTTGTTGGGTGTTTTGTGAATGCCAGCAGATAGCGCTTTGGAGCCTTCTCTGGTTTCGTTTTAACAGCACAAATGCGCGATGAAAACAAACCGGAAAGGATGGCTGCATCCTCTAAATGCTTTCTGCAGTCAAATGGTATAACTACCGAAATCTCACCATTTTCTGAAAGCATATTCGCCGAACACTTCATCAAGTCATAATAAGACAGAGTCTCCGCATGTCTGGCCATTGAGCGGCGCTCGTCGGGAGCCTTCAGGGAATGCACGAAATAAGGAGGATTGCTTACTATGGAATCGTAACGCTTGGCTGTTTCTTGCTCTGCAAATTCTTGTAAACTTTTATTACATACATTTATTCTGTCCCCGAAGGGAGATTCAGCAGCATTCCGCTGGGCCTGTTCACACGCTCCTTCATCTATGTCGATGGCATCCACGATGGCTTTCTCAAACCTCTGGGCCATCATCAGGGCAATGAGTCCGGTGCCTGTTCCGATGTCGAGAATGCGTTCCCCTCCCCTCGCCCATGCTCCGAGAAGCGTCCCGTCGGTACCCACTTTCATGGCACATGAATCTTGCCTGACGATGAATTGCTTGAACTGGAAGAAATCGTTTGACATGGAAACCACTTCAATTTGTATGAGCGCAAAGTTAGGACATTTTCTTGAAATATTAAAAGAAAAATGTGTAATTATGGTTATTTTAAATCATTTCTCTTCGGTATGTCGATTTTTTGCCGTATATTTGCACCCTAATTCGTTAAAGGATAATATGAACAAGAACCCAAATAACACTTCGTTTTCGATGATTGCCGACTACGAAGGAGAAATAGCTAAACTTTTTGAGGGAGGAGAAAACGGCGAATATCCCATCCTGGTCACCAGGAACCTCGTGCTCTTCCCGGCCGTTGTCACCCCGATTTTGATTGGCCGGCAACAGAGCCTGAATCTCGTGAAGCGTCTGGAAAAGAAGCCCGAAACGCTGTTCTGTGTGTTCAGCCAGAAAAAGCAGGAAGTAGAGATTCCGTCGTTCAAGGACATCCATACCATCGGCGTATTTGCCAGAATAGTAAGAGTTTTGGATTTGCCGGGCGACGACAACAATGTGACGGTCATCGTTCAGGGCCTCGGGCGCTGCACGTTGAAGGAGGTCACGGGTACAAGGCCTTATGTGAAAGGTATTATTGAGAACATGCCCGATCAGTTGTCCGACCCGAAGGACATGGAGTTCAAGACGGCTTACGAGGATTTCCGCAACGCTTCGCTCGACTATGTGAGAAAGGATGAAGACATTCCAGGCGAGGCCGAATTTGCCATTCAGAACATCACTAACGATGTGGTGAAGATTAACTTCGTGTGCAGTTCAATGCCCTTCTCCGTCAGCGACAAAATCAAGTTGCTCGCGTGCGACTCCACCAAGGAGCGTCTTTTCGAGGTACTCCGCTACCTGCATCGCGACATTCAGTTCATGATGCTGAAGCAGGACATCCGTTCCCGTACCCGCGAAGATCTCGACGAGCAGCAGCGTGAGTATTTCCTGCAGCAGCAAATCAAGAACATCAAGGAGGAACTGGGCAATGGCGAAGGCTCGCCCGAGCGGAAGGAACTGCTCGAGAAAGCCAGTACCCGCAAATGGAACGAGGAGGTTCAGAAGACCTTCAACAAAGAACTCGACAAGCTCGACATGCTCAATCCACAGGGACCTGAATACAGCGTGCAGCTGAACTATCTGCAAACGCTGGTGAGCCTGCCCTGGAATGAATATACCGACGACGACCTTGACCTGAAGCGTGCCCAGCGAGTGCTCGACAAAGACCACTACGGCATGGAGAAGGTGAAGGAGCGCATACTGGAATATATGGCCGTGCTGTCGCTTCGAGGCGACCTGAAGAGTCCCATCATCTGCCTCTACGGCCCTCCAGGTGTGGGTAAGACATCGCTTGGCAAGAGCATCGCCTCGTCGATGAAACGCAAGTATGTGAGAATATCCCTGGGCGGACTTCACGATGAAAGTGAGATTCGCGGACATCGCCGTACCTATGTAGGAGCCATGCCCGGACGTGTCATCAAGAGCATTCAGAAAGCCGGCTCCAGCAATCCCGTGTTCATTCTCGACGAGATTGACAAGGTGACGCAGAACACCATCAACGGCGACCCCTCGTCGGCCCTGCTCGAAGTGCTCGACCCTGAGCAGAACTTCGCTTTCCACGACAACTATCTCGACGTAGACTACGACCTCTCGAAAGTGCTGTTCATAGCCACGGCCAACGATTTGAACACCATTCCGCGCCCCTTGCTCGACCGCATGGAAGTGATAGAGGTGTCGGGCTACATCACCGAGGAGAAGATAGAGATTGCCAAGCGCCACCTGATTCCTAAAGTGAAGGAAAACACGGGCTTGAGCAAAGACAACAAACTGGCGTTCAACAAGGCTGCCATCGAGAAAATCATCGAGCAGTACACCCGTGAGAGCGGTGTGCGCCAGCTGGAGAAACAGATTGACAAGGCCATGCGCAAGCTGGCTCTCAGGAAGGCTACCGACGGCAAGCTACCGTTCGAGAAAATCACGCCCAAGGAGATTGAAGACCTGCTGGGCAAGCCGCCTTTCTACCGCGACATCTATCAGGGCAACGAATATGCAGGTGTGGTGACTGGTCTGGCATGGACATCCGTGGGCGGCGAGATTCTCTTCATCGAGACTTCGCTCTCGAAGGGCAAGGGCTCGAAACTGACGCTCACCGGTAACCTCGGCGACGTGATGAAAGAGAGTGCCGTGCTGGCATTGGAATATGTGAAGGCGCATGCCGACCTGCTGAATATCGACTACCGCATATTCGACAACTACAACATTCACATCCACGTACCCGAAGGTGCCACTCCGAAAGACGGTCCTTCGGCTGGTATCACCATTGCCACATCCATCGCCTCGGCCCTCACCCAGCGCAAGGTGCGTAAGAATACGGCCATGACTGGCGAAATCACCCTCCGTGGAAAGGTGCTTCCCGTGGGCGGTATCAAGGAAAAGATTCTTGCTGCCAAACGCGCCGGCATCACCGACATCATGATGTGCCGCGACAACAAGAAGGACATCGACGAGATTCCCGAGGTCTACCGCAAGGGAGTTGAGTTCCATTACGTGGAAAACGTGCAGGACGTGTGGGCTTTCGCGCTGACCAACGAGATTGTGAAGAATCCTATTCCCTTTGAAATAGACTCCGAAAAGAAATGAACTTCGAACTACAATACAGCGACCCGGCAAGCGATGCTCGTGCAGGAATCATCACCACTGCCCACGGCCAGATAAAGACGCCAATCTTCATGCCCGTCGGAACGGTGGGAAGCGTGAAGGGCGTGCATTTCTCGGAATTGCGTGAGCAGGTGAAGGCGCAGATCATACTGGGCAACACCTACCACCTATATCTGCGTCCTGGCCTCGATATCATCCGCAAAGCCGGTGGACTGCACAAGTTCAACACTTGGGACCGCCCCATTCTGACCGATTCAGGCGGCTTCCAGGTCTTCTCGCTGACGGGTATCCGCAAGTTGCGCGAAGAGGGATGTGAGTTCCGTTCCCACATCGACGGTTCGAAGCATATCTTCACGCCTGAGAACGTGATAGATACCCAGCGCATCATCGGAGCCGACATCATCATGGCCTTCGACGAGTGCCCTCCCGGACAGAGCGACTATCAATACGCCAAAAAGAGCCTCCTGATGACTCAGCGATGGCTCGACCGCTGCATCAAGCGCTTCAACGAGACCGAGCCTCTCTATGGACATGAGCAGACACTCTTCCCCATTGTGCAGGGCTGCACCTACAAAGACTTGCGCGTGGAGGCTGCCAAATATATTGCCGACAAGGGTGCCGACGGAAATGCCATTGGCGGACTTGCCGTGGGAGAACCCACAGAAGTGATGTACGAGATGATTGAGGTGGTGAACGGCATCCTGCCAAAAGACAAGCCCCGCTACCTGATGGGCGTGGGAACACCCCGCAACATACTGGAAGCCATCGAGCGCGGCGTTGATATGTTCGACTGCGTAATGCCTACCCGCAACGGCCGTAATGCCATGCTCTTCACCTACGAAGGCACGATGAACATGCGCAACAAGAAGTGGGAAGACGATTTCTCGCCCATCGATGCCGACGGATGCGATGTAGACCGCATCTACTCAAAGGCCTATCTCCACCATCTGTTTAAGGCCCAGGAACTGCTGGCCATGCAGATAGCAAGCATTCACAACCTGGCTTTCTATCTCCGGCTGGTCACCGATGCGCGGGAGCATATCATCAAGGGCGACTTCACACAATGGAAAGCCTCTGTTGTGGACAACTTAGACCGAAGAATTTGATTTTAGAATAGAAAATGAATTACAGAAAGATTCGGCGATGGCACAGGTTCTATAAGCTGAGACGCACGCTCGAAAGGCGTTTCTCGGGGGTGATTCGTGCCTTCCGCTGGCTGCGCGGCAAGTTCAGCTGGCTTGCACCCGTGCTGGCATGGATAGGCCACAAGCTTCGCTGGCTCAATCCCAGGCGCTACGTCAAGACCATCGACTGGTACATCATCAAGAAGTTCCTCACCACCTATTTCTTCGCCATTGCGCTCATCATCTCGATTTCCATCGTGTTCGATGTCAACGAGAATCTTTCGAAGTTCACCGAATACCATGCGCCCCTGAAGGCCATCGTGTTCGACTACTACCTGAATTTCATTCCCTATTTCTCGAATCTGTTCTCGCCGCTCTTCGTGTTCATCGCCGTCATCTTCTTTACCTCGAAGATGGCCGGCAATTCCGAGATTATCTCCATATTGGCAGCCGGCATCAGTTTCAAGCGCATGATGCGGCCCTACATGATTTCCGCGGCACTCATCTCGCTGCTCACGTTCTATCTGGGCTCCTACGTCATCCCCAAGGGTACGGTCATCAAGCAGAATTTCGAGACGCTCTATAAGAACAAGAAGCGCAACAATGCCGCCGAAAACGTGCAGCTGCAGGTGGGCAAGGGCATCATCGCCTATATCCAGCACTACGACAACAACCTGAAGCGCGGCTACGGATTCTCGCTCGACAAGTTCGAGAACAAGAAACTCGTGAACCACATGACGGCCAGCGAGATACAATACGACACCATCTCGAACTCGAAGTTCCACTGGAAAGCCACCTCGTGGCGCATACGCGACATGAAGGGCCTGAAGGAGAAAATCACCAGCGGCAATGCCATCGACACGCTCATACTGATGGAACCCACCGACCTGGTGTTCTCGAAGGGACAGCAAGAGACGTTCACCAGTCCGCAGTTGCGCGAATACATCGACCGCCAGATTGACCGAGGCTCCACCAATGTGGTGCAATACGAGGTGGAATATCACAAGCGAATAGCCTCGTCGTTTGCCTCGTTCATCCTCACCACCATCGGCGTCTCGCTCTCATCGCGCAAGCGTAAGGGCGGCATGGGACTCTATCTGGGCATCGGTCTGGCCTTGAGTTTCGGATATATCATGCTACAGACCGTCTCGGCCACCTTTGCCATCAATGCAGGTACCCCCGCCATGTTGGCCGCATGGATTCCGAACATCATCTTCGCCGTAGTGGCATGGTTCTGCTACAGGCAGGCTCCAAGGTAAGCCACCCACACCTTATTAATTATTTAAAATGGATTTTTACTATTTAGATTTAAACGATAACGCGCTCGACGCACTCGACGACATGAATTTCACCACCTGTACACCCGTGCAGGAACAATGCATCCCCGAAATTCTGAAGGGGCGAGATGTGCTCGGCGTAGCTCAGACAGGAACCGGAAAGACCGCCGCCTACCTGCTTCCTATACTCAGTATGCTCGACGACGGCGGTTTCCCAAAAGACAAAATCAACTGCGTCATCATGAGTCCCACACGCGAACTGGCCCAGCAGATTGACCAGGCCATGCAGGGATTCGCCTACTATATGCCCGAGGTGAGCAGCGTAGCCATCTACGGCGGCAACGACGGCAACCGATACGACAAGGAATATCAGGCGCTGAAGATGGGTGCCGACGTGATTATAGCCACCCCGGGGCGCTTCATCAGCCACATGACGATGGGCAATGTAGACCTCAGCCACGTAAGCTTCTTCGTGCTCGACGAGGCCGACCGCATGCTCGACATGGGATTCTCAGAGGATATCCTCTCCATAGCCAAGCACCTGCCCCCGTCGTGCCAGACCATCATGTTCTCTGCCACCATGCCCGACAAGATAGAGCAGCTGGCCAACACCCTGCTCAAAGACCCTGTTACCATCAAGCTGGCCGTGAGCAAGCCCGCAGAGCGCATCCACCAGATGGCCTACGTATGCCACGAAAACCAGAAGATGGGCATCATGCGTCATCTGTTCAAGACCCGCGAAATGAAGCGCGTGATAGTCTTCTCAAGTTCCAAGCTGAAAGTGAAAGACCTCTATCACGACCTTCTCCGCATGAAGGTCAGCTGCCGAGCCATGCATTCAGACCTCACCCAGGCCGAGCGCGACGAAGTGATGTACCAGTTCAAGAGCGGACAGATTGATGTGCTGGTGGCTACCGATATCGTTGCACGCGGTATCGACATCGACGACATTTCGCTGGTCATCAACTTCGATGTTCCACACGATGCCGAAGACTATGTGCATCGCATAGGCCGCACAGCCCGTGCCGACCGCGACGGCGAAGCCATCACTCTGGTGCGTGGCCGTGAGATTGCCGACTTCATGGACATCGAGAAGTTCCTCGAGAAAACCATCGAGAAGATACCGCTGCCCGAAGGTCTGGGCGAGAGCCCCGAATACGTGCCCATCCGCCGCAATGGCAACCGTCAGCGCAGCCGAGGTGGGCAACGTGGCCGCAACAACCGACACGGCAAACAGGGACGTCAGGGTGGTCATGGAAGGCGCAGAAACCGCAAGGAGGGCAACGGCCAGCAGCCGAAAAACCAAAAGAAAAACCCGCCCAGTCAGCAATCCTGACTATTGAAGAAAGGCAAAGCAAAAGATTGGGGGGTACCGAATCGTTCACCGTCTCCATCCATCAGAAGCATTCCTTCCATCCATTGGAAACAATCCTGACTATTGAAGGAAGGCGAAGCAAAGATGGGGGTACCGAATCGTTCACCGTCTCCATCCATCAGAAGCATTCCTTCCATCCATTGGAAACAAACTATCCGTTCATTGGATGTAATCCTTCCGCCCTTTGGAAGCATTCCTTCCAGACTTTAATTGGATTGCAAGCAGACTTTAATTGCATCTCGTTTAGACTTTAATTGGACTGCAATCAGACTTTACTTGCAAAATCGCCCTGCCAGCATAGGGAAAAAAGCAGAAATTGGAATTTGTGACATGTGACGTTGTGACATTAAGCACCTTTCATAGTGCAGATATGGTGCTGGTGGGTAAAATAGCCGGTATTATATGTTAATATATATATAAT
>JAFWQT010000106.1 GCA_017508965.1 Prevotella sp.
AACTCGGGATATTCCCACGACTCGCCAGGAATGGGGTCGTTATAATCGTTGCTCCACAGGCCAACCTGCGGACCTTCCGTGCGGTTCTGCCAAACGCGATAAGGTCCCTTTCCTACCCATTGCTTCGACTTCATCATCTGCTCGGGATAGTCGAAACAGACGCCCAACAGGTCAACCACGCCGTTGAAATAGTAGTCTGCATTCATATAGACACCGCCGTCGGAGAGGAATCGCCAGGTAACAGTCTGGACAGAACCATGACGGTAGTTGGCCACCAATGTGGTGTCGCTAATGGTGAAACCGTCGAAAACTCCCTGGTCGGCATACTCGGTATAGTCGGTTTTCTTCTGGAAGGCCTCTTTGTCATCGTGGTTATAGAATCCGTCCTGCGAACGGTCTGAGCGTTTGGCAGCCACAAAGCGGGGACCGTTGCCGAACGACAGTTTCTTTCCGCCAACGGTAACGCTCATCAGCAGACCTGTCCTCTTGCTGAAGGCAAACTGGCGATTGCCGCTTTTTACCGTCAGCAGGTCTGCATCCTCTGAACACGTAAACTTCTGAGTGTTCTCGCGAAGACGGTTCTTGTTCAGGTTTTCGGCCTTCGTCATGTGTTTATGGCTCCACGTGAAGATTTCCTGCCCATTCGGGTCAATGGCTGTCAACTGTATCACGTCGGCTTCCGTCCTGGGCAGATCAAACCTAAAGGTTTGTCCGGGGGCCACGTCGGGCGATGGAAGTTTGCCCTCCTTCAACACCTTCACATTCTTCTCGCCGTAGGCGGGCATCTGCAAAAACTTGTAACTGAACTGGCAGTCCTTCAGGTTGGTGAAATCGTAGCAGTTCTGAATGGTGGGCTTTCCTGAGTCCCAATACTTTATCTGCACGGGACTCCATACCTCGCGGATGGTATAGAACGAGCCTTCCTTCTCCATGTGGGGACCCACTATACCGTCACTTCCAAAATTACCCATGCAGTCCACGATGTTGTTCTGGTCCGTACGCACCACGCCCTGGTCCATCAGGTCCCAGAGGAATCCGCCGGCACAGCGGGGGTTCGACATCATCAGCCGCCAATAATCCTTCAGTCCAGCACCATGACCGCCGTCGTAAAGACCGTGCAAGAACTCCGTTGGCATGAAGATTTCCTTCTGCCGCATATATTCGGCCGTCTCGCCCCATGAGCGGTAGTGCTTGGTCTCGAAACCGTTACGGTTGGCCCAGGGATAGAGCACCACGCGCTTTTGCGGGTCGAACTTATGGAAGAAAGGTTCCAGCTCGTAGTTAAAGCCGCCCTCGTTGCCGTTGCTCCAGAAGATAATCGACGGATGGTTCACATCGCGCGTCACCATCTCCTCCACAAGCTGTGCGCCGTTGATGGTCTCGTGAGCCCAATGCCAGCCGGGCAGTTCACATTCCACATAAAGGCCCAGCGAGTCGCAGGCATCCAGGAATTCGGGGTCGGCGGGATAGTGGCTCAGGCGGACGGCATTCATGTTCATCGACTTGATGAGCAGCACGTCCTCGATATTCTTTGCCTTCGAGAGCGTGCGGCCCGTTTCAGGACGGAACGAATGGCGGTTGGCTCCCTTGAAAATCACTTTTTGTCCGTTGATGAAGACACCGTCGTCTTCACATCCCTGCACATGGGGATAAGGCAGGTTCTCGCCCTTGAACGAATGGCGGTACTCGATGGTACGGAAGCCGAACTTCTGGCGCTCCACATGAAGCACCTTCCCGTTCCGGTCTTTCAGCGTGAACACTGCGGTATAGCGGTGGGGCGTTTCAGCCGTCCATAGTTTGGGATTCTTGGCCGCGAAATCCACGGCAGCCCTGTCGCCCTGAATAGCAAAGGCCTGGCACTGGCCCAGCTTCTTCCCGTTTGCGTCGATAATATCGACGCAAACAGCCCCCCGGGCCGCCCTGCTCAAAAAGACATCGGCCTTGAACTGCCCGTCTGCACGGGCATCGATAGCCACGCGCTGGATGTTCTGCACAGGCTTGCTAACGATATAGACGGGGCGCCAGATGCCGCCGAAGTTCCAGTAGTCGGCGCGCCGCTCGGCCAGATTCACCTGCGGCGAACTGCTCTCCTTCGCTACTTCCACCTCCAGGCGGTTCTTCTTCTTTCCAAAGAACACGCGGTCGCTCACGTCAAACTGGAACGGCGTGAAGCCACCCTGATGGAGTCCGGAGCCAGCCTTTCGCCCATTGATGGTGACGCGGGCATCGGTAAACACAGCCTCGAAGCAGAGCAATATCTGCCGTCCGGCCCATTCCTCGGGCAGCGAGAACTCATATTTGTAGAGTCCTTTCTCGTCGGCAATACCCTCGGGCGTGGCCTTGCCGTAGAAGCGCATGCCATACTGATAGGTGCCGAAGCCCTGCAGTTCCCAACAGGAAGGCACGCCGATCTTTGTCCATTTGCCGCTGTTACGCCCGTCGGTGCACTGGAAATCCCATTGCACCATGTCGTCACACCCCCTTCCGCTCAGGTATTGGCGGCGGGTTTCCGTATCGTCGGCCATCATGCTGAGGGTGGCGGCTGCCCATAACAGCCCCAAAACCATTGTTCTTTTCATATTTTGTTTGTATTTATTGTCAAGTTGATAGAATACGCGCTTTCACAGGCGGGTTCTATTATTATAGACGCGCAAGCGCGCATTTGTAACCTTATTTA
>JAFWQT010000107.1 GCA_017508965.1 Prevotella sp.
ACGTCCCCGAAGGCGCCATCATCTCTATGCCCATGCACGCGGAAGGCAACTCCCGGTTGAAGTCGTTCCTCATCGGCACCCTGAGCGGCGTGGTGGAACCCATCGGTGCGGTAGCTATTCTGCTGCTGGCCGGTGTGCTCGGCGTGGCACTTCCCTACCTGCTTGCTTTCGCCGCCGGTGCCATGATGTATGTGGTCGTGGAGGAACTCATCCCCGAGACCGCCCAAGGCGCCCACACCAACCTCTCCACGATCGGCTTTGCCATCGGTTTCGTCCTGATGATGGTGATGGACGTGGTGCTGGGGTAGTCCGACCCCAAAGAAGAAATCCCAGCAGCAGATAGATGCTCATAGCGTTGAGCACAGACAGAAACGATTGCAAAAATGTTTTCCCGCAAAATAGCCATTTATTGGGATACTGTCATGACAAGAAAATCGGATATTTGCCGCTGGAAAAACGATCGGGAAGTG
Organism: Prevotella sp.; assembly: GCA_017508965.1. Lineage (GTDB taxonomy): Bacteria > Bacteroidota > Bacteroidia > Bacteroidales > Bacteroidaceae > Prevotella. Next base: position 471 of record JAFWQT010000107.1, read on the forward strand.
AAATGAAGAAAATATTGATATTACTATTGTTACTGATATTTGCTGTCGGCCTCAAAGCACAGAAAAAACAGCTGTTCGACGGGGGGATGATGGTCCATACGGGCTATCTCATTGACAATATTCCGACACTGGATTACAAAGCCAGCGGGATGTCTTTCGGGCTTGGCGGTGTGCTGCGCTTCCACATTGGCAATCATGTGCGTTTAGGTGGCGAAGGCTATGTCTCCACGCTCCCCCAGAAGCGCAACGGCAGCTATGTCCGCATGGGCTGGGGCGGCATGGTGGCCGATTTCTACTGGCCGGTAAAACGGTGGAGTCCGTATGCCGGAGTATGCGTAGGTGGCGGCAAAGCATCAACACTGCTCGTTCTCGATGGTTCCGATAGCGACTGGGAGTCCGAGAGGAACGCGGTGGTACATAAAGAGCACTTTTTCTTCGTCAACCCCTACCTCGGAGTGGAGTTCGCGCTCACCGAAGCGGTCCACCTCACGCTCAAGGCCGACCATATCTTCCCCTTCAAAGGCGAAGCCGTGCCCAAAGGAGTGCGCATTTATTTCGGATTCGTGTTTGCGCATTAGCGGCAATCAGGATTGGGGTGCCTGCCGCTGTATTTCCACCTTCTTATTTCATCCCTTTGAACTCGAAGCCCGCCTGCTCCACGGCTTTGCGGACATCGTTCTCGCTTGCGGTGCCCGTGACCACAAGCGTGTTGGCGGCCGGGGTGGCCTCGCAGGTCTCAACGCCTTTCAACTTGCCCACCGACTGCTCGACGGCGGCCTTGCAGTGGTTGCAGTGCATACCCTCGACGGCATAAAACCGCTTCGGCACGAACACATGCAGGACTCCGGCGATGAGGAATCCTAACAGCAGATAGGGGCTCATGGCGTTGAGCACAGACAGAAACGATAGCAAAAAATTACCGATGGTCATATCACTTCATTGCTTAGCTGCAAAATTCCGCAACCCAAGCTTTTCGCCTGAATTTGTGCCAATGACTACTCCAACCGTCCAAACTTCATTTCCTCCCCTTGTTTGTCGTACTGCTTGCGCTTGCCGATGGGAGGCTCCGTGAGGGTGATGCGCACCACGGCCGTCCGTTCGAGGCTGCGGACAATGGCAGCATCGAAAGCGTCCATGTGCTTGGGGAGGAAACGTTGGCAGATGACCTGCAGACCTTCGATCTTCTCTTCGCGGTCGGTCACCATCTCTGCCTTTCCAACGGCAGTTGCTGATTTGTACTGCAGCGTGAAATTGCCGTCTTTCGGACCAACGGTAGGCGCACATTTCGTGACGGCCGACAGGAAGACCGTCGGACAGTGTGCTATGCAGTCGAGCTTTTCGCCCTCCAAGGCACAATGAAAATAGAACGTCCTCTCATCTGTCCGCGCCAACGACAGGGGTAATCCGTAGGGTGTTCCATCGGGACGGATGAAACTGACTGTCACGTATGGAGCCTTGTCCAACACCTCCAATGCAAAGGTGGCATCCATTTGGCGGCTTGATTTTCTCATATAATTATACTGTTTTCTCTATAGGAATAGCATTTCATTAAAACCTTGCCAGCATCATCCGTGAAACCGGAGATGCTGGACGTAGGTTTACAGATCAAAGACGGGAAAGGTTACAAGAAACCTTAGATACCGAACAACTTCATGTCCTCTTCTACCGTGCTGATTCCGCCTATACCGAAGTTCTCGACGAGCACATTGGCCACATTGGGCGAGAGGAATGCGGGTAAGGTCGGGCCAAGGTGGATGTTCTTCACACCAAGGCTCAGCAGGGCCAGCAGCACAATGACGGCCTTCTGCTCGTACCACGCGATGTTATAGGCGATGGGCAGTTGGTTCACATCGTCCAAACCGAACACTTCCTTGAGTTTCAATGCGATAAGAGCTAAAGAATAGCTGTCGTTGCACTGGCCTGCGTCCAACACGCGCGGGATGCCACCGATGTCGCCTAAGGCGAGCTTGTTGTATTTGTATTTGGCACAACCCGCCGTCAGGATGACGCAATCCTTGGGCAGCGCTTTAGCAAACTCGGTGTAGTATTCGCGGCTCTTCATGCGACCGTCGCAGCCCGCCATCACCACGAACTTGCGGATGGCACCGCTCTTCACGGCCTCCACCACCTTGTCGGCGAGGGCAAACACCTGCTCGTGCGCGAAACCGCCCACAATCTTGCCCGTCTCAATCTCCTTCGGGGCCTGACAGGTCTTGGCTAATGTGATGATTTCGCTGAAGTCTTTCTTGCCGTTGGCATCGGCGGGGATGTGCTTCCAACCCGGGAATCCCGTGCTGTTGGTGGTGAACACGCGGTCTTTGTAGGTGGCGCTGCCGGTTGGCGGCACGATGCAGTTGGTAGTGAACAAAATAGGACCGTTGAAGGCTTCAAACTCCTCGCGTTGCTTCCACCAAGCATTGCCGTAGTTGCCCTTCAGGTGGGCGTATTGTTTAAGTTTGGGATAGTAGTGTGCAGGGAGCATCTCGCTGTGGGTATAGATGTCGATGCCCGCGTCCTTGCTCTGCTCCAGCAGTTGCTCGATGTCGTTCAGATCGTGTCCGCTGATGAGGATACCCGGACGGTTGCCCACTCCGATGTTCACTTCTGTGATTTCGGGGTTGCCGAAAGCGGTGGTGTTGGCTTTGTCGAGCAGGGCCATTGCCTTCACGCCCCATTCGCCGGTCTTCAGCGCAAGGGCGGTGAGCTCGTTGGCATCGTTGCAGGTGACAAGCTGTCCGAGGGTTTGCAGGATAAACTCGTTGATATCGCTATCAACCTGACCAAGGCGGGCGGCATGCTCCAAATAGGCGGCCATACCTTTGAGACCGTACATGGTGAGTTCTTTCAGCGAGCGGATATCCTTGTTGCTTTCAGCGAGGATGCCCACGGTTTGCGCTTTCTCATCGTATTGTTCGCGAGTGCCGTTCCATTCCAAAACATCAAGTTTGGGCAGCTCAATACCTTGCTTGTTGGTTACGCGATCTTTGAACATATCGCGGATTTCCAAGCCCTTGTCAATGCGGGCGTAGATGCTCTCCATGTCGAAATTGGCGTTGGTAATGGTGCAGAACAGCGCGTCGTTCACAAAAGCGTGGATGCTCTTGCGGAAGTCGCAATAGTCGTGACCGCAACCATGTTGATGGTGATTGGCGATAACGCCAAGTCCTTTGATGACATAAATCAGAAGGTCTTGTGCATGAGCCACTTGCGGGGTCTTTCCGCACACACCTGAAATCTTGCAGCCGGCGCATCCGGCAGTTTCCTGACACTGGAAACAAAACATTTTCTCGTTCATAATGTATAAGGTTTAAATTAATACTGAATTCTGGTGGCAAAAATACAACCGCCCCACAACGTGAAGCGTAACATTTGTTACCAGACGCATTTTTTTGTTATTTTTGCCGAAAATTATGGGTATGGAGGAACTGAAACGAATCAAGCTCTTTGCAAAATGCGGCGACGAGGCCTTGGAATGGCTGTTGAACCAGCCTTGCCGCCGGCAGGAATACCCGGCCGGAAGGCGCATGTTCAACCCCGGCGACCCATGTCGGGCGTTGATGGTGCTTGTGGAGGGTCAGGCCGAATCGCGGATGATGGGCGAGGAGGGGCGCGAACTGCTTGTTGACCGCCTGAAAGCCCCGATGCTGCTGGCACCGGTGTTCCTTTTCGCTACCCCCAACATCATTCCCGTTGAAGTTACCGCAGTTACGGACTGCGTCGTGTGGCACATCAACCGCGAAGCTTTCTTCGAGTTCATGCAGCAAGAGCCGACCGTTCTCCGTGCCTTCTTGGAAGAGCTTTCCGCAAAAGGTCATTTCCTGAGCGGCAAGATGCGCTCTTTTGCGGTAAAGGGACTGAAAAACCGTGTCGTCGAATATCTTGAGACGAATGGCAGCATCACCTCTGTGGCCGATGTCGCCCAGCAATTAGGCGCCACAAGGCCCTCGCTCAGCCGCGTGCTTTCTGACATGATGGACGAAGGGCTTGTGGTTAAGGATGGGAAGGGATACAGGAAGGCTTAGGGAATAAACGCAGCTGTCACATCTCCGCCGTGAACGACTGCTCGCAGGTTTGCGGGTGGTTGAGACCAGGGAGGATATCGAACATAACATCACCTCAAAGGCACGAAAATCCTTGCAGCACTCATTATCAGTGTAATACCAAATTATTTGTGTTTGAAAGATTAATTTATGAATGCCATAATCATCGGAATACTGCTGCCGCTGTATTTCCGCCTTCTTATTTCACCCCTTTGAACTCGAAGCCCGCCTGCTCCACGGCCTTGCGGACATCGTTCTCGCTTGCGGTGCCCGTGACCACAAGCGTGTTGGCGGCCGGGGTGGCCTCGCAGGTCTCAACGCCTTTCAGCTTGCCCACCGACTGCTCGACGGCGGCCTTGCAGTGGTTGCAGTGCATACCCTCGACGGTATAAACCACCGTCCCGGCTTCGGTTTCCTGTTTCTTGAATTTGTCAAAGAATTTCATACCCAATGCCCCTTTCGAGGCACCCTCGTTCTTGAGCCCGACCGTCGTGGGTATAACCCCGCACGAGCAGAGCGGCAGCGGGATGCCCAGCAATGCCGCCCACAGCACCGAAAGCTTGTTGTCGCGCGACAGATACTTGGCATAGAACCGCTTCGGCACGAACACATGCAGGACTCCGGCGATAAGGAATCCCA
>JAFWQT010000108.1 GCA_017508965.1 Prevotella sp.
CGCCCGTGGCGGCATCGACCTCAATCTGCACCATTTCCAAAGCAGACTCAGTGGTCTCATGCTGCCCGACTATCCTTTAGATGGCCATCGAAACTTCACCGTCCTCAAAACTTACGCCTCGCCCGAAGCCCGTTATCAGCATCGTCGCTGGTGGCTGACGTTTTCACTGCCCATTGGCTACTATTATTATCATATAGCAGACCGACTGGCCGATACCTCTACGGAAAAACACTTTATGTCCATCTCGCCAATGGTCTATGTTCGCCACCAACTCACGGCCAAGACCGAGCTCTCTGCTTATCTCAATTACAGTCTCCAGCCAGTCGCGCCAAGCAGTTATACGCAAACCGTCATTATGTCTGACTTCCGAAACCTAACCTTTCAGACACCATCCGCAGAAAGCATGCAGCAACGTTTGGCTTCCGTCAGACTGCGTTATCGAAACCCCATCACCTCGCTCTTTGGCAATCTTTCTATCAAATATGAACTGGACTATCAGCCCCTGACGCGAAACCAGCTGTTCACCGGCGATCATGTTCTTACTGCTTTTGTCACTTGTGGGAACAATTTCTCCATCACCCAACTCAATGGCGGCATCAGCAAAGGTCTTTGGTCAGCCAGAATCACCGTAGGCATTGATGCGTCTTATGGGCACTCCAACGCCACGATGATGCGTCAGAACGTGGAACAGCCTTACACCTCCACCTTCATCACCCTTGCGCCCAAATTCTCTGGCAAATTCACGCGCTGGCTCTCCACTGACTATCGCCTGACTTACACAAACAATCAATATGACGTCAATGCAGTAAAGGCCATCCACAGTGCTTTACGTCAAAACCTCTCTATTACGTTCCTACCAACCGACCTGTGGCAAATTGCTTTCGGCGCAGAGCATTACTACACGCGCTTCTCCAACGACCAGACCGCCAGCATCATTTTCCTCGATGCTTCTGTCCGCTGGCTCCTTTCCAAACGCATTGACCTTGCTCTTGCCGCCACCAATCTCCTTGACGAATCAGACTATTGCTACACCTCCTTCGGCACCCTCTCAGAATCTTTGTATTCCTTCAACATACGACCCAGAAATATTATCATCAAAATGCAAATCAAGATATAGACGCTTCGTTGTCATCTGTCTGTTGTAGAGGTTGAGTTTGCGAAGTTCAAGATTCACAACGACAGACGTTCGAAAACGTCTTTCTCATATATAAGACCGCCCGCCGCCCACAAGTGAGCTAACCGAGCGATGCTGCAAAGATAAGAATTATTTTTGAAATATTTGCATTTTGCCCCCATTTTTTTAATAATGTGGGATAAATGAAGAGGCATAAATGACCAGAAGCGGCCCTATAAGAAACAGGAAAAGGACAGAAATTATCATAATTGATATAATTATTTCCTATTATAAACATTGGGTTGGACTGTTTTCTATCAGCTCCCCTCCATTTAGGGAGGGGTAGGGGCTTCTCCCCTTCAGGGGCGGGGAGTATTGTGAGGGCTACAAGCTAATCATTGTGATTGTTGTGATTGATGAATAATTTCTTCAACGCAAAAAGTATGATTTGCCTATACATCTCTACATTTCTGCTTTATCACATTGATATACAATGGAATACGGAATGTATAGAGGTTGTTTTGATATTGACGTCTATACATCTTTTGGGCTGATTTGCGCTATTTTGAGCGTAAAATATTAGTTAACATGCTGTAAATCAGGTTGTTTCTTATTAGTTTCAATAGGCGAAACAATTTGTTTCTTCTAGAGAAACATTTTGTTTCATCGGGAGAAACAAAATGTTTCGCTTGTTAGACACGTGTGAAACAAAGTTCATCGGCTGACTCGCTGATGGTGGAAGAAAGATGCCAAAAAAGGGGCATTAACATCAAAATACCCCAAAACCATGTATAGCTGAAGGCTTGAAAAAACGTCTCTACATCGTATAACGCGTTTGCATCCAGTAGATTACAGCGAAAATGTAGGGATGTATAGGCAAATCAAGATTTTGAGATGACAAAATGTTTCGGTAGTTGATAAGGAATTTTGGAGGTGGACTTCAATTGCAAGGTACGAACATTTTTGTCAGATTTTTGTCAGATTTTTGTTTCAGAATGGAGGCAGCTGAAGAGTTTCGCTTGTTGATTGCTGCGTTAATTATCCGTAAATAATTGTTGATGCCACCGAAATGTGGTTCAAATTGATTAATTTTGCACGATTATTGATTAAAAGGTATTTCGAATATGCTGAAAATAAAAGTTGTGAACCGCGGGCATCAGCAACTGCCTGCCTACGCCACACCGCAAAGCGCCGGAATGGACTTGCGCGCCAATCTCGATGAACCGCTGACGCTGCATCCTTTTGAGCGCAAACTGGTGAAAACTGGCCTTTTCATCGCGCTTCCCGAGGGTTACGAGGCACAGGTGCGCCCGCGCAGCGGACTGGCTCTGAAGCATGGCATCACGGTGCTGAACACGCCGGGAACCATCGATGCCGACTATCGCGGAGAGGTGGGCGTGCTGCTCATTAACCTCTCGCAGGAGGATTTCGTCATCGAAGACGGCGAGCGCATTGCCCAGATGGTGATTGCACGCCATGAACAGGGCGAGTTTGTGGTAGTGGAAGAGCTCGACGAGACGGAGCGCGGTGCCGGAGGCTACGGTCACACTGGAGTGAAGTGAGTTTAGAGTGTAGAGTTTAGAATTTAGAGTGTAGAATTTTCGTGCTAACGAAAGCAGAGCAAGCTTGCTTGAACTATGCTGAGTGCAGCCGAAAATCATGAATGAAATTCATAATTATGATTACATTTGGTGGTAGGCTTAAGGCGTTTGGAAATGTGGGGCTGTTGCTTGTAGGAGTAATGACCGTGATTTCGTGCGGTTCCTCCACAAAGACCGCTTCAAATAGCAGCCGCGGTGTTAAGCCGGCTGTCACTCGCCGTGTTCTTTCCTACAACGACGAGCAGCGCTTCAAGTATTTCTACCTGGGGGCCGTGGACCAGCAGATGAAGGGGAACTATGCCGGAGCCTTCGACCTGTTGAACCACTGTCAGGAAATCAATCCCGATGCCGCCGAAGTGTATTTCATGCGTTCGGCCTATCATGCACTGCTGAACAACGACTCGCTTACGCTTGCCGACATTCAGAAGGCAGCAGAGCTGAATCCGCAGAACAACGTATATCTGGAGCGGCTGGCAGGCGCCTATATCGGTTCGGGAAAATACGACGAAGCGATAGAGGCCTACGAGAAACTCTATGCCAACAACCACGACCGCGATGACGTGCTCAACGTGCTCATCAGGCTTTACGGGCAGCAGAAAGACTACGACAACATGCTGCAGACGATAAACCGGCTGGAGAACCTGGAGGGCAGCAGCGAGGAAATCACGCTGGCCCGGATGCGCGTCTATTCGCTGAAAGGCGACAAACAGGCTGAGTTGGCCGAGCTGAAAGACCTTTCGAAGAAGCATCCCAACGACATGAACTACCGTGTGATGATGGGTAACTGGCTGTTGCAGAACGAATTGCCGGCCGATGCCCTGAAGGAATACGAGTACGTGCTGGCCCAGGAACCCGACAACCTGATGGCACAGATGTCGATGCTCGACTATTATAACGCTATCGGGCAGGACTCGCTGGCCGCCGAACTGCAGGAAAAGCTGGTGGTCAGTCCCTCGACGCCGCTCAACAGCAAGATGACGCTGATGCGCGGCATCGTGAACAGCAACGAGCAGCAGGGCGGTGACTCCACCGAGGTGCTCAGGATTTTCCGCCATATCCTTGCCCAGCCGCAGAAGACTTCCGATATGTGGGAGCTGCAGGCGGCCTATATGTCGCTGAAGCAAATGCCCCAGGACAGCATCGACAATTCACTAAGAGGCGCGCTCGAGGTGGCCCCTGACAATGCCGGCGTGCGCCTGCAGCTGATACAGTCGAAGTGGAAAGACCAGCTTTTCGACGATGTCATCAGCCTGTGCAAACCAGCCCTGGAGTATAACCCCGACGAGATGGCATTCTACTATTTCCTGGGACTTGCCTACTTCCAGAAAGACGAGAAGGACAAGGCGCTGCACACGTTCCAGCTCGGCGTCAGTCAGATTAACAGCGAGAGCAACAAGGAAATAGTCAGCGATTTCTATGCCATCATGGGCGACATACTGCACGAGAAAGGTCGCGAACAGGAGGCTTACGTGGCCTACGACAGCTGTCTGCAATGGAAAGACGACAACCTGGGGGCGCTGAACAACTACGCCTACTATCTCAGCGAGAAGGGTAAGGACCTGCAAAAGGCCGAGAAAATGAGCTATCGCACCATCAAGGCCGAGCCCAAGAACAGCACCTTCCTCGACACCTACGCCTGGATTCTGTTCATGCAGGAACGCTATGAGGAGGCCAACATCTACATCGAGCAGGCCGTTCAGAACGATTCCACGGTGAGCAACGTGATTCTGGAGCATGCCGGCGACATCTCGGCCAAGCTGGGCAACATGAAGAAAGCCGTGGAGTGGTGGGAGAAGGCCCGCGACGCCGGCGGCAATTCGAAAGTGCTGATACGTAAGATAAAACTCAGAAAATATCTCAAGAAATGAAGAAAATATTGTTTGTAGTGATGGCCGCTCTGGTCGTGGCCGCCTGTGGCACCAAGAAAAAAGTCGTCGCCGAAGGTGGCGGTACCGTCACGGCACCCACGGAAACCAACTCCGAGCAGCTGCGCATCAATTATCTGCGCAAGGTCTACGACAACGCTGTTTACACGAAAAACATCGTCAGCAGCATCGACTTCACCATCAACACCGGCTCGAAGAACATCTCCGTGGGCGGTTCCATCCGCATGCGGAAAGACGACGTGATGCGCATCCAGCTCACGGCACTCGGACTGATGGAGGTGGGACGGTTAGAGTTCACCAAGGACTACGTGATGATTGTTGACCGAATCCATAAGGAATACATCAAGGCCGATTATAATAAGGTGGACTTCATGAAGCGCAACGGACTGAATTTCTACACCCTACAGGCCCTGTTCTGGAACATGCTTTTCGTGCCCGGCGAGGCAAACATGACCGACCGGCTACTCGAAAAGTTTGCCGTTGACCTGACCACGCGGGGCACCAACGTGCCGCTGAGCCTGAAAAACGGCAACATGGAATACGTGTGGCAGACGGAATCGAAGACCGGACTCATCCGTCAGACCGATGTCACCTACAACGACAAGGCCAACGGCACTACCAAGCTGAGCTGTAAGTACGATAATTTCAAACCCCTCGGCACCAAGCAATATCCCCATCAGCTGACGCTCAACGCCCAGTCGCAGATTTCGAAGAAAGCCCGTAACATCACAGTTACCATCAAGATGGACGGCGCGAAGATGAGCAGCGACTGGGAAACGCGCACCACGCTCTCGTCGAAATACAAGGAGGTGAGCGCCGACGAGGTGTTGGAAAAAATCATGAACATGTAAATGAACAGAATACTATCCATATTGATTGCTCTGCTGCTGGTGATGCCGGCAGGCGCACAGCAGCGCCGGAAGACCACGGCGAAGAAGGCTCCTGTCGCGCAGAAGTCGGCCCGTACCGCTGCGCCTGCCAAGAAGCAGAAGACAGCAGTGGCCAGTGCCGGCAAAAAAGGAAAGACCGCCCAGCGCCCAGCTGCCAGGAAAGGCAAGACTGCCAGGCCGGCAGCCAAAGGCAAGGGCACACCTGTCTATACCAATTCCGAAATACGCGGACTGCAGAACCAGCGCGCGCAGATTAAGAAAAAAATACAGGAACAGGAGCGACTGCTCAAGGCCAACAAGGCCGACGTGAAGCAGCGGCTCAGCAACCTGCTGGTCATCAACAGCGAGATTGATGAGCGGAAGAAGAGCATAGAGGGCATTCAGCGCGAAATAACCCATATCGAAGGAAACATCGACCTGCTGAAGGCACAGCTCGCCACGCTGGAACAGCAGTTGAACGAGCGTAAGGAGAAATACGTGAAAAGCCTGCGCTACATGGCCCGCCACCGCAATGTGCAGGACCAGCTGATGTTCGTCTTCTCGGCCAAGAACCTCGGTCAGATGTACCGCCGTCTGCGCTTTGTGCGCGAATATGCCGCTTTCCAGCGTGCTCAGGGCGAACTGGTGAAGGCCAAGCAGGAGCAGATTGCGGCCAAGCAGAATGAGCTGAAGAAGGAAAAAGGAAATAAGAACACCTTGCTGCGTAAAGACCAGCAGGAGCACGACCAGCTGCAGACCAAGCAGGCCGAGCAGCAGCAGGTGGTGACCTCGCTGCAGAAACAGCAGAAGGCCATACAGGGAATTATCGACGACCAGCGCAAGAAAGACCAGGAACTGAACGCCACCATCGACCGGCTGATTGCCGAGGAGGTGGCCAAGGCCCGTGCCCGCGCTGCCGAAGAAGCCCGCAAGAAGGCTGCCGCCGAGGCTGCTGCCAAGAAGAAGAGAGCCGAGGAACTGGCGCGCAAGAAAGCTGCCGCCGAGGCTGCTGCCCGCGAAAACCAGCGCCGCATTGCCGAGGCCCGCGAGCGTGAGGCCCGTGCCAAGCGTGCTGCCCGTGAGGCTGCCCGCCGTGATGCCGCCGAGCGCGAGCGCGCCGAACGTGAGGCCCGTCAGGCGCAGGCCGAGCGTGAGGCTGCAGAGCGCAAGGCCGAGGTGGAGAAACGCCGTCATGAGCGTGAGGTTGCCGAGGTGAAGAAAGAAGAATCGGAGGCTACGCTCTACAGCAGTGTCGACCGCAAGCTGAGCAATAATTTCGTGAACAACAAGGGCCGACTGCCCATTCCCATCACCGGCAAGTATCGCATCGTGAGCCATTACGGCCAGTATAATGTGGAAGGACTGAAGAACGTGCGGCTCGACAATAAGGGCATCAACATTCTGGGTTCGCCCGGCGCACAGGCCCGTGCCATCTTCGACGGCGAAGTGACCGCCGTGGCCAACGTGGCCGGCACCAACATGGTGCTGGTGCGCCA
>JAFWQT010000109.1 GCA_017508965.1 Prevotella sp.
GCCGGCATTCCCGTGATGGGTCACTTAGGACTCACTCCGCAGAGCATCAACAAGTTCGGCACCTATGCCGTTCGCGCCAAGGAGGAAGCCGAGGCTGAGAAACTGCTCAGCGACTCCATACTGCTCTCCGAGACAGGATGCTTTGCCGTGGTGTTGGAGAAAGTTCCTGCCAAACTGGCCGCCGAAGTGACGAAGGCTATCAAGGCTCCCACCATCGGAATCGGTGCCGGCGGCTTTACCGACGGACAGATTCTCGTCATCGACGACATGTTGGGCAAGACTCAGGGATTCTCGCCCCGTTTCCTGCGCCGCTATGCCAACCTGAACGAGGTGATGACGAATGCCATCGGTCAGTATGTGACCGATGTGAAATCGAACGATTTCCCCAACGAACAGGAAAGCTACTGATTTCTGCCTAACCACCTTATTTTATATAAGTGTACACCCAGAATACGCCCATACACGTAAAGCTATGGCATCGTGAGTTCTGGCATCTGGCAATAGCCAACTTGCTGCTCACGATGTCTGTCTATATGCTTATCCCAACGCTGCCCGTCTGGTTGCTGAACAATTATTCGGCGCTTGAGACTGGCATAGTGATGGGCGTGTTCGGAGCTGGGTTGCTGTTGCTTGGCGGTTTCTGCTCGTTCCTTGTGCAGCATTATCGCCGCAACCAAGTGTGTATGTGGGCCATCGGGGCAATGATTCTCTGTCTGGCCCTGCTCTATTATTTCACGGTCTTCGGAAGCATCTCCTATGAACTGATGCTAATCATCCGGATTGCCCACGGCATGTTCTTCGGACTCTCCCAGATGATTCTGCTCAGCACGCTGATTATCGACGCCAGCGAGTCGTTCCAGCGCACCGAGGCCAACCACAGCGCCAACTGGTTCGGGCGTTTCGCCCTGTCGTTGGGTCCCGTATGTGCATTGGTGCTGAAATCATTTGGCGAACCTTCGATGCAAGGTTTCGACATGGTTCTTCTTGGCTCGATGGGCTGTTGTGTGCTGGCGGCCGTACTGATCATGCTGGTAAACTTCCCGTTCAAGGCACCCGAGGACAACATCCGTTTTTTTACCTCCGACCGTTTCTATCTGGCTCACGGAACTTGGCTGTTCTTTAATCTTTTCCTGATTACCGCAGCCGTGGGAATGCTCCTATGCCTTCCCCTCCACCCCATGTTCTATTGCATGATGATGGCGGGATTCCTGTTAGCGCTCCTGTCGCAGAAGTTCGTCTTCGCAAATGCCGAGCTCAAGAGCGAGGTTGTCAGCGGACTGTTCCTCATCGGCAGCGCACAGCTGATGCTGCTCAGCCATCAGGAAGTGGCCCACAACTACATCGCCCCGATTTTCATAGGCACCGGCATTGGCATCGTGGGCGCCCGCTTCCTGCTGTTTTTCATAAAACTGAGTCGCCATTGCCAGCGCGGCACTTCGCAGAGCACGTATTTCCTGGCATGGGAACTGGGCATCTCGGCTGGTCTTTTCGCCGGCTATGCCTATTTCAATGGGAACCACCACGCACTCGTCACGGTATCCTTTGCCGTTGTAGCCCTGGCGTTAATCATGTATCAGCTGTTCACACATAATTGGTATCTGAAAAACAAGAACCGATGAGAAAGATATTATCTACCATCATGATGCTGATGCTCACCATGGGCATCGCGGCACAAACCTATTACACCCGCCCATGCTTCGACAAGAAGTTGCAAAAGCAGGCTTCACGCTGGATGAAAAGCGGACAATGGCGCAACGGATTCACGGCAGCCAAGCCGCATAAAAGTGTGAATGCCGTCGACTTCTACGAACAATATCAGAAGAATCCCGAACAATGGAAAGCGCTCTTCCACTGGCTTTCGGTGACCGACCTGCTGGCCATTCCCAAGGGAAAGCATCCTATCGAAGGGACTACGCTGGTGGCAAGCGTGGAAGACTCGGAGAACGGTCCGCTGGAAAAGCGCAATTCCGAGAGTCACTATCATCATATTGACTTCCAGTACGTAGTGAAGGGCACTGAGCGGTTCGGCATCATCGACCACATGTCGAGCGAGCCAAAAGACAAGTACAAGCCCGACGTGATTCACTACAACTACGACAAAGACAAGGCTTTGTTCTACGACAGCCGTCCCGACGAGTTCTTTATCTTCTTCCCGTCCGACTGGCATATCGCCAAAGTAAAGACAGAACTGCCCGACCAGCAAATACGCGTGATTGTGATTAAGGTTGACTACATTGATAATATATAAGAATAAAAAAGCGGCATCTCTCGAATTGAAGATGCCGCTTTCTTATTGTCTTTTCCGCAATTAATAGCTGCGAGCGATAATGACGCGATACTTGGCAGGTTTGCCCGTCACCATGTCAACGCCGGGAGTCTGCTCTACACCGAATGGCACGCAACGGATGGTGGCCTGAGTCTCTTCCTTGATGCGGGCCTCGGTCTCGGCTGTGCCGTCCCAGTGGCAGAGGAAGAAGCCGCCGTCCTTCACTTTCTCTTTGAACTCATCGTAGTTCTCGCACTCGTAGATACGGGCATCTCGGGCCGAACGGGCCTTCTCGAAGATATTGTTCTGAATGTCAACCAGCAACTGCTCAACATACTCAACAATTCCATCAATAGGACGTGATTCCTTCTCCAGCGTGTCGCGGCGCATCACCTCGATGGTACCGTTCTCCAAATCGCGGGCTCCGAGCACAAGGCGTACGGGAACACCCTTCAGCTCATAGTCGGCGAACTTGAATCCCGGGCGCTTGTTGTCGGCATCGTCGTATTTAACGGAGATACCCTTAGCACGCAGGGCATCGATGATGGGCTGCACCTTCTCGCTGACGGCTGCCAGCTGGTCGGCCTTGTTGGCAATAGGAATGATGACCACTTGAATGGGAGCCAGACGCGGAGGCAATACCAGACCGTTGTCATCGCTATGCGTCATGATGAGCGCACCGATAAGACGAGTGGATACGCCCCATGATGTTGCCCACACATATTCTGCCTTGTTGTCCTTGTTCAGGAAAGTAACATCGAATGCCTTGGCAAAATTCTGCCCGAGGAAATGCGACGTACCGCTCTGCAGCGCCTTACCGTCCTGCATCATAGCCTCGATGGTATAGGTGTCGAGTGCGCCGGCAAAACGCTCAGTCTCACTCTTCACACCCTGAACCACGGGAACGGCCATCCATTCTTCGGCAAACTTTGCATATACCTTCAGCATCTTCTGTGCTTCCTCTTCGGCCTCTTCGCGGGTGGCATGGGCCGTGTGGCCTTCCTGCCAGAGGAATTCGCTGGTACGGAGGAAAGGACGTGTGCGCATCTCCCAGCGCATCACGTTACACCACTGGTTACACATCAGGGGCAGGTCGCGCCACGACTGAATCCAGTTCTTGTAGGTGTTCCAGATGATGGTCTCCGAGGTAGGACGGATAATAAGTTCTTCCTCGAGTTTGGCAGCGGGGTCAACCTCCACACCGCTCTTGTCTTCCTTGGCACGCAGGCGATAATGAGTCACCACAGCACATTCCTTGGCGAAGCCTTCTACGTGCTCAGCTTCGCGTGAAAGGAAACTCTTGGGGATGAGCAGGGGGAAATAGGCATTCTGCGCACCCGTCTCCTTGAACAATGTATCAAGCTGGTGCTGCATTTTCTCCCAGATGGCATAGCCGTAAGGCTTGATGACCATGCAACCGCGAACGGCCGACTGCTCGGCCAGGTCGGCTTTCACGACAAGGTCATTATACCACTGGCTGTAGTTGTCAGCCCGCTTTGTGAGATCTTTAAGTTCTTTTGCCATTTTGTCTTGTACTTTATGATTATTCAGATTTTGGGCGCAAAATTACAAAAAAATCTGCAATCCTATGACATGATTGGCGTTTTGTTTTGACATTAACCGTGAATTTTTATCAAAAAATTTGGAGAATAAGGTTATTTGCACTACCTTTGTCAAAAATTTATTTACTCACCAATTATTAATTGAATATGAAGAATCTTAAATCATTAGCAATCAGTTTAAGTCTTGCCATGCTGGTAAGTTGTAGTACAAACACAGGTACAGGTTCACTTCTCGGTGCTGGCGGTGGTGCAGTTCTCGGCGGCGTATTAGGCGCTGTTATCGGTAAGGATGCTAAGGGAGCAGCCATCGGTGCTGCCATCGGCGGAGCCGTTGGTGCCGGTACGGGTGCCCTCATCGGTAAGCATATGGATAATGTGAAGGCTAAGGCAGCTGCCGAGCTGGAGAATGCCAAGGTGGAGGAAGTGACCGACGCCAACGGCCTGAAGGCTGTCAA
>JAFWQT010000110.1 GCA_017508965.1 Prevotella sp.
ACCATAATGCCACCGCGCGAAGCCGCATAAACAAAGGCTTAGTGGCAAAGTGGCATTATTTTCAAGGAAAAAAGTTTTTTATAGGCGAGCTTTATTTGTTTAAGCCTGCCTGGTTTTCTAATTGTGGCGAATTCGCCATAATTAAAATTAGGATTGTAAATACGCTCGCCCAAAACAAAAAGAATCTCTGCCCCGAAAGACAGAGATTCTTGGGATATGGTGAAACCTATTGGATTACTTCACGTAGACAACGGCCAGACGGTTAGAGGTGGTACCCTGTACGCCCTTACCTGTAGCCTCGTCGACGATGATGCCACGGGCGGTGAGGTATTCGGCCACCACGTCAGCACGGGCCTGCGACAGCTTGTCGTTGAGCTCCTTGTTACCCTCGGGTGAAGCAGTACCCACAATCTGCACGTGCTTGCCTTCCTTGATTTCGTCGAGTGCCTTCTTGGCATCGTTGGTGAGAGCGCTCTTGCCCTGTGCGAAGGTTACGAATACAAGGTTCTCTACGAGCACCTCGCGAGTCTGAACGGGAGCTTCCACAATCTTCTCGACAATCTTCTCCTTCTCGATAACCTCGGGCTTGCGGTTGCGCAGCTCGTTGATCTGAGCGTTCAGCGCGTCGATTTCGGCCTGGTCGCGCAGCTTCTCGATAGCGAAGTTGTGAGTGCCGTTGCTGCAACCGAACTTGTAGTTAAAGCCGGCCTTGAGCTCGAAGAGGGAATTGTTGAGGTTGTACTTCATGCCGCCCAGAGCCTCTTCGCTTGAACCGGCCCATCCAAGCAGGAAATAATTCAATGCGGGCTCGATGTAGAACTGCCACTGCTTGTCGGAGCCAAAGTTGAAGGCCAGGTCGAGAGCTACCTTTGAGTTCAGGAAGTTCACCTTGTCAACATGATTGAACCCGTGAGTCCAGCCAAAGCCGTAGAGGGCAATCAGCTCGAAAGCGCGGGGCTCGCCCTGATAGCCGCCAAAGAGGTTGCTCAGGTTGAAGGTACCCAAGAGGTCAACATTGGTGGCGTTAACGAAAGTCTGGCTTTCGCCAAACATCTTCTCGTTGCCCTTGAAATACATATTACCGTCCAAGGCGAGTCCGAAGACGGTGGTCAGGTTCTTGCCGACACGAATGCCGAACTCTGGAGCCAGGGCCTTGAAGAAACCGTCGTCGCCCAGTTTTTCCTTTACGTTAGTTGCGATGCCAGCATTGAAACCGACATACCAGTTGTCGCCAAACTGACTGCTGGTGACGGCAGTCTTCTGTGCAAAAGCAGTTGTCGAAAGCATGACGGCTGCCAAAATAACAAATAACTTTTTCATTCTTTCAAATTTATTAAATGATGTTACAAAATTTAATTTTTTCTTATTTCGGTTGCAAAGTAAAACAAAATCTATGTTATTTCCAAATTTTTTCGACAAAAAAGCATGTTATACAACACAAATCTGATATAAATCATTTTATTTATCCGAAAAAACAATCATATATCAACAAATTATCATTAACTTTGCTGCACATGAAGAGAATCGTATTAATCACCGGAGGCCAGCGCTCGGGCAAAAGCGTGCAGGCCGAGAAAATGGCACTCAGCCTGACCGACAGGCCTGTCTATCTGGCCACGGCCCACATCTGGGACGATGAGTTCCGCCAGCGCGTGAGCAGGCACCAGCAGCGCAGGGGACCGCAATGGACCAACATAGAGGAGGAGAAATACCTGAGCCGCCACGATGTGAGGGGGCGTGTGGTGGTGGTGGACTGCATCACGCTGTGGTGCACCAATTTCTTCTTCAAGCAGGGCGCGCCGGAATGGGAACAGCCCACGGTGGAGGATGCCCTGAAGGAAATAGAGGAAGAGTTCGACCGGTTCACCAGCCAGGATGCCACGTTCATCTTCGTGACCAACGAGATTGGGAGCGGCGGAGTGAGTGCTGATGCCGTACAGCGGCGCTTCACCGACCTGGAAGGGTGGATGAACCAATATGTGGCGGCGAAGGCCGACGAGGTGATTCTGATGGTGAGCGGGATTCCGGTGGAGATTAAGAAAATGAGAGAATGAGAAATGGAGAGAATGAAACTACGCGTAAAATCGCTGATTAGCATATCATCCCCCCTCCTTGGAAAGGAGGGGATGGGGGTGGTTGATTACTCCGCATATATAGAAACCGCGCACGCCATGACGTCATCAACCACCCCTAACCCCTCCTTTCTAAGGAGGGGGAATGGATACCATACATGACCTTGAGAAATATGAGAGATTTTGGGAATGAGGAAATTTGAGATAGAGAAACCCGATGAAGCTCTACGGGGGGACATCAGGGAGAAAATTGACAACCTGAACAAACCGAAGGGAGCACTGGGACGCCTGGAAACACTGGCCGAGCAAATCTGCATGATTCAGCAGACGCCCTGCCCTGCCCTGCGCCATCCCTGCCACCTGCTTTTCGGCGGCGACCATGGCATTGAGCGCGAGGGGGTGAGCGTATCGCCCCGCGAAGTGACCTGGCAGCAGATGATAAACTTCACGCGCGGCGGAGGCGGTGTGAACATGTTCTGCCGACAGCATGGCTTCACCTTATATATAATAGATATGGGGGTGGACCACGACCTGAGCAACCAGCCCGCCATCATCGACCGCAAGATTGCCTTCGGCACCGACAATTTCCTGTACGGGCCGGCTATGAGCAAGGAGCAGCTGAACCGGGCCATTGAAACGGGCTGCGAGATGGTGGACAAGTGCCACTCGGACGGATGCAACATCATCTGCATGGGCGAGATGGGCATTGGAAACACTTCGCCGTCGAGCATCTGGATGCATCTCTTCGGTAATATTCCGCTCGACGAGTGCATAGGAGCGGGAGCCGGACTGAACGCCCCGGGCATGCAGCACAAGCGCGAAGTGCTCGGTCAGGCCGTGGAGAACTTCCACCGGTATCTGGCAGAAAAGGGTATCCCGGAGACTGAAATGGAGAAAGAGGCCATCCCCTACTTCGCCGGATTCGAGATGGCGGGAGCCATAGGTGCCATGCTGCGGGCAGCCGAACT
Source organism: Prevotella sp. (assembly GCA_017508965.1). Lineage (GTDB taxonomy): Bacteria > Bacteroidota > Bacteroidia > Bacteroidales > Bacteroidaceae > Prevotella. The sequence goes on from JAFWQT010000110.1 coordinate 3,041, forward strand.
GGGCATGACGGTGATGGTGGACGGTTTCATCATGTCGGCCTGCATGCTTGCCGCCTCGCGTCTCGTTCCGGAGGTGCTCAGCTATGCCGTGTTCTGCCATTGCGGCGACGAGAGCGGCCACCAGCGCATGCTCAGCCTGATGGATGCGCAGCCCCTGCTGCACCTCGGAATGCGGCTGGGCGAGGGAACGGGTGCCCTGTGTGCCTATCCCATCATAGACAGTGCGGTGCGCATGGTGAACGAGATGAACAACTTTGAAAATGCCAAGATAACGAAATACTTCTGAAATGGAAATCAATATCGACCAGACCAGGTGGTGGCAGCGCATCTTTGCCGCCTTCATCTTCTTCACGCGGCTGCCCCTGTGGCGCATTTACCAGCCTCCGAAGCAATGCTACGACTCGGTGGTGGAGCACTGGCCGCTGGTGGGATGGCTCACGGGCGGACTGATGGCAGCCATTCTCTATTTCGGGGGTAACGTGGCGCCGTGGCCGCTGGTGGTGCTGGTGGCCATCGGCAGCAGGGTGCTGCTCACGGGAGCTCTGCACGAAGACGGGCTGGCCGACTTCATAGACGGTTTCGGCGGCTGGGGCAACGACCGCAAGCGCATCCTGGACATCATGAAGGACTCGCACATCGGCACCTACGGGGTGCTGGGCCTCATCCTGTATTTCGCCGCCATCTACATCTGCCTGTCGTCGCTTACGCCGCTCTTTGCTGCCCTGGCCGTGCTGGCAGGCGACGCCTACTGCAAGATGCTGGCAGCGCAGATCATCATGTTCCTGCCTTACGCCCGCACGGAAGAGACCGCCAAGAACCATACCGTCTACCGCAAGATGAGCCTCAAGGCCAGCATCATCCTCTTCATCGAGGGCATCCTGCCCATGATTCCGCTGTTCTGGACGGCAGGACTCGAGACGGCGCTGATATTCGTGCCCTGCCTCGTGATGTATTTCCTATTCTACCAGATGAACCGCAAGATTCAGGGCTACACGGGCGACTGCTGCGGCGCGCTCTTCCTGCTCACCGAACTCTCGTTCTACCTGACCATGACCATTCTCTAACACCTATCATAAAAAAATTATGGAAGTCTACATGATACGACACACCAGCGTGGATGTACCGAAGGGAACATGCTACGGCTGGACCGACGTGCCCGTGGCAGCCACCTTCGAACAGGAAGCTGCCGTGACAAAGAAGAACCTGGAGGAAATGCTCGAGGGGAAAACGCTCGACAAGGTTTTCTCGTCAACCCTGTCGCGTGCCAGCAAGCTGGCCGCCTATTGCGGCTATCAGCATCCGAAACTCGACAGCCGGCTGAAAGAGATGTATATGGGCGACTGGGAGATGCAGAACTTTGACGATATTGCCAAGACCGACCCCCATATCATTGAATGGTACAAGGACTTCATGCACCTGCAGACCACCAACGGTGAGAGCTTCACGCAACTCTACGAGCGCGTGGCCGGGTTCCTGGATGAACTAAAAAAGCAACCCTACGAGAGGGTTGCCCTGTTTGCCCACGGGGGCGTATTGCTCTGCGGCGGCATCTATGCCGGCCTGTTTACTACAGATGATGTGTTCAGCCACCAAGTGGAATACGGCGGCATTCAGATGATCACACTTTAACTTCCTCGATGACGTCCTTGCCAGCCTTCACGGCTTCCATGTTCAATGGAATCAGACCGTGATGGCGCTCGGGCAGCGTCTTGTAGAGTGCCTTCTCCACGCCACGGTCGCTGACCACGGGTGAAACCTTGAGCAGTCCGCCCAGCACAATCATGTTGAAGACCTTCGAATTCTTCATCTCGGCAGCCTTGTCCATAGCGTCGATGCGATAGATGGTGATGTCCTTGCGCGTGGGAGGATTAATCACGCCGAAGCCATCGTAGATGAGTATGCCGCCAGGCTTGATCTTCGGTTCAAACTTATCGAGCGAAGGCTGGTTCAACACCACGGCAATATCATACTTACTGAGGATTGGCGACGAAATGCGCTCATCGCTGACGATGACCGTCACGTTGGCCGTACCGCCACGCTGCTCAGGTCCGTAAGCGGGCATCCAAGTCACCTCCTTGCCTTCCATCAGTCCCGAATAGGCCAGAATCTTTCCCATGGAAAGCACGCCCTGACCACCGAAACCACTGATAATTATTTCTTTCTTCATTTTTTACCTTTTTACTTTTTTACCTTTTTACCTTTAAAGGTTGGTCGTATCTTTGAGGTCACCTTTGGGATAGAAGGGGAACATGTTCTCCTTCATCCACTCGTTAGCCTGGGCGGGTGTGAGCTTCCAACCGCTGTTGCACGTTGAGACGAACTCCACAAGACTTGAACCCTTGCCGGCCATCGAAGCCTCGAAAGCCTTGCGCAGCGCCTTCTTCGCCTTCAGGATGGCACCTACGGTCTCAACGCTCTGGCGAGTAACATAGCAAGTTCCCTCAAGACCGGCAGCGATGTCGGCCATCTTCAGGGGATAGCCATGCAGCTGGGGGTCACGGCCGTAGGGACATGTAGAAGTCTTCTGACCAATCAGCGTGGTGGGAGCCATCTGACCGCCCGTCATGCCATAGATGGCATTGTTGACGAAGATGATAACGATGTTCTCGCCACGGTTCAGGGCATGAATGGTCTCGCAGGTACCGATACAAGCCAGGTCGCCATCGCCCTGATAAGTGAACACCAGGCGGTCGGGCCAGCAGCGCTTGATGCCGGTGGCCAGTGCGGGAGCACGACCATGGGCAGCCTCCTGCCAGTCGATATCTATATAGTTGTACGCGAAGACGGCACAACCTACAGGCGATACACCAACGGCCTTATCTTCCATACCCATCTCTTCGATGACTTCGGCAATGAGCTTATGCACCACACCATGACTGCAGCCCGGGCAGTAATGCATATTGTTGTCGTTCATCAGCGTCGGCTTCTTGCAGACGATGTTTTCCGGTTGAACTATTTGATTCCTATCCATAT
>JAFWQT010000111.1 GCA_017508965.1 Prevotella sp.
AATAGAATAATAACTTCAATAATGTAGTTCCAGATTCAATACTTGACAAAAAACTTGTATTGTTATTCATAATGTGTGACAAACGGATTTCCAACAACTATTTCATTTTTGCTCACATAGGCACCTCCTATGAATAAAAGAAGTGCCTTGATGTCAGCCTATTTCCCCACCAATACCTTCCGCCCATCGCGGATATAGATGCCCTTAGAGGGAAGGCTGTTTATGCGACGGCCTTGCAGGTCGAAAGGAATAGATTTTGTAAGCACAGGGGGACAGACCCCTTGTGAGCACTGCAAAGATAATATTTTTTTATAATAATCATGTTGCAAATATAGATAAATATATTTATTCCGTAAAATTATCGACTAAACAAAATTACACAAAATTATTTGGCTCCGATGAAACGGGCGATTTTTAAAGTTTCATAATCAGTCGGTCGAACTCCTTTGAGCCTCCCTCGCTCTGATGAAATACCCGGGGGAGAAGTCTGCGGCGGATGTTTGAGATGCTTTGAGGAGACATTCCTGTCAGGTTTGCTATTTCCTTGGCTTTGAACTGTAGCCGAATCAGCAGGCACACGTCAACTTCCTCCATCCTCAATGGTGGTTTGCATTCCTGCAATTTGTTCCAGAATGACGGCAATTTATCCCTAAGTAGAGAGCGCAACTGACTCCATTCTTCGCGGGTGGGCTTTTCGGTCGATGATTTTGCCATCATACGGAAGGTATTTATCAGCGGCGAGTCAAATAACTCTTTCTCCACATCCTTTATTTCCTTTATTGTCAGTTGGTTTTCCAACTCTGCAAGCCTGAACAGTAACAGCCTCTCCCTTTCATCTGCTTCTCTCTTATATCGCTTGATGTGCTGGACGATAATATAAACAGCAAGCAGGCAGAGTAAGAACAGCATTCCAAAGAAAATCGCTGCATTCCTGTTCTTGTAGGCCTCATTCTCCTTCTGCACTGCCAAACGCTTATGATATGAATAGTCGTACATGGCTTTCATACGTTCCACTTCTTCTGTTGCCATGTGGGCATAGACGGAATCGTTCATCTCATAACTGTAAAGCGCATATTTGGCAGCGGAGTCCGGCTGATGTGTCTTCTGGTAAAGCAGCGCAAGACCTCTTGATGCGGCATTCTGGTTGTTGAAGTCTTTTCCTTCGCGAAGTTCTTTGCGGAAGAAGAACTCAGCGGAATCGTTTTGTTCTTTAGCCAAATAATAGCGTCCTTTGGTGTAATAGTAAACCTCACGTCCTTTAACTATATCATGGTTTTCGTCGAAGAAACCGGATTCTGGTTCGTATATGTCCATGAAGGTTTTGGCTTTGTCCAAAGAATCTTTCTCAACAAGTATTGTAATGGCTCCTCCTAAGATTCCGGCAGACAATTTTTGATATCCGTGTTTTTTTGCCAGCATGGATGACTGTTGGCTAAAGTAGAGTGCGGAATCTAATTCACCTTTTCTTTCATAAGCGATTGCCTTCTGGGATTTGTTTAAAATTGCACCAACTGAATCGTTAGATAATAAAGCGTATTTTACTGATAAATCGATATGTTTCAATTGGTCGTCAATCAAGTTTTGTTGAAAAAAGATATTGGAAATCTGGGCGTGAATGCGAGTTAACAGATAATAATCTTTTTCTGTTCCTGTTGTATCAGCCAATGCTAATTGGTAGGCATTCAGGGCCATTGGCATCTCTCCCATATCATAATAGGCTCTTCCTAACAGATAGTGGGCAAGCATGCAGTCGTTGGCTGTTCCGTGGCTTTCGTAATAGTCAACGAGCAGGCGCTGGATGCTGTCGGAGCGGAACACGGTGTCGCACTTGTTCTGGGCATTGGTGAGCAGCAGCAGGCGGCGCATACGCTGACTGCGGGAAAGTCCAGAGTCGCCGATGCTATCCAAAACGGCAATGGCCTCACTGGGGGTTTCGTTTATAACATTTTCTGCCCGTTCGAGCATGCGCTGGGCTGTCCTGTCGCCGCAGGCACAGAGCGACAGTACAACTGAAAGCAGGAGTATCAAAGGGGCACGTCTCATCGGAGCGAATGCAAAGTTTGTTTATTCTTTCTTCAATACGATTTTCTGATTATAGGCGTTGCTGACGCTGCGGAAGAAGTCGGAGAGTTGGGGGAAGAGGGCTTTGTCGAATCGTCCTGAGCGACTGAGCAGACGGTTATGGACACGGATTGTGTTGCCGTCAATCTTTATGGAAGAAGAGAACGAACCGAAGGGCTGCTCTATTTGCACATTCTTGGGACGTGCCTCTACGGCATAGCCTTCTGGAATGGTAATTGTAATCTCGTCGTCGTCAAGATAACCTGCCTTCAGCCAAATGTTTTCCTGTCGCGTTTCCGAAGTTTGGGGAATAGCATAACCCCTATGGATGGGACATACGGGGACAAAAAGGCGCTGCCCCGTCAGCGTGGCATAGTTGTTACTTCTGATACTGGCATCGAGCAGCATCTTAGCATTGTCTTCGCGGATGTCGATTTTGCTGAACGCGGGTTGAGGCGTATGGATCATGCGCTGGAGCAGTTCCTGGCGTTCCTTCTCGTCCATCTTCAACATCGGGATGCTGTTCTCGTATTGGAAGTTGCTGTACTGCTGGGCGATGGTCATATCGGCAGCACCCCCGGGTGTCAGGTTGATATGAAGAATGCTCTTCATCAGGTTGGTGCTGTCTGCATAGACGGGCAACTTCACGAGTCGGCCTCCACGCTCGCTGACTTCAATGGCATCGTGTCCGGCAATGTCCTGGTGCACATAGCCCATGGGCAGTTGCGGATTGGTGCATTCCAGCCAGAGCGTGTCACCATGAAGCGGCACTTGCAGGATGACGTGGTTCATCTGTCCTACACTGGCAAAGTCTTTCAGCAGTTGGCGGTTGGTGGTGCTGATGGTGGTATAGTTGGAGGGTATGCCTACCTCTTTCAGCATAGCGCGCAAATAATTCGACAATCCCTTGCAGTCGCCAAAGCCGCTTTTGCAGACTTGGGCTGCCGGGGCAGGCTTCTGACCTCCTATGCCAAGGAGGACAGCCACATAGCGGGTGGTCTTCTCTAAATAATGATAGAGAACTTCCACCTTTTCTCGGTCGGTATTGAGTCCATCAGTCATTTGGTGGATTTCTTTTCTGATATCCTCAGGCAAAGTCTCACTTCCGTTGATGAGACTGTACTCCCACTTGCCATAGTCGTCCCAACTGCTTAAACTCCCTTTTGTGCCATAATAGATAAAATCTGTAGGCGCGAAATAAGCCATCGGTAACCGTTCTTGCAATGGTCTGGCGTACGGTTCTTTTTTCAAGGCAGGCAAATTATCAAGCTCGAGGATGAACGTTTTCCCATCGTCTGAGGTCTTCACCTTTTCATCGATATTCAGCAAGGCATGCCTGATGGCAAATCCCTTGGGAGCAGTCAGCCGATAGACTGCCTTCTTCACACTGACGTCATAGCTGGTCTGCGGACAGAAACGGGGAAACTCTATCAAGTCGTCGTGGCTCTCCATCGTCCATTCGTAGGTGATGGTGACAGGATAGACAGGTGGCGTGTAGTCAAGATACATCTTATAGTCATCAATGGCGAGATACTGGGAGTATTCCGTTTGTTTCAGTTCACTTTCCTTGAACTTGCGAATAACGCGCCCCGTGGCATCCGTGGCTTGACCCTTGAAACCTGTCAGCTTATTGTTCTTGCTACATGAACAGACGAACACGGCAAGCCCGGCTCCATGCTCGTTGAGAATGGTCGTCACTTCTCTGAAATGGATGATGGCTTGTGTAGGACTGAAGCATTCGACATCGGTCGAAGACTCATCTACTACGGCATTCTGTGCCTTGACATTTAGGACTGCCGTCAGCAATAGCACCAAAAAGAATATCTGCCTCATGTCTGTTTTCTTAGATTTTCTTGAGCACCAGCATGTCCTTGCTCCTGCTTGAGAATATATCAAATAGTTGGCGCAGTGTGTCATAACTGTCTTTGTAACAGGTCATCCTGCTTTGGCGGAACAGGACCTGAACAGAAAGCACACGTTCGTCATTGTTTTCATAAAGGATATGACCGCTAATACCCTTGTCTGGGGTCGTAATCTTTATGTTTTGGGGCTTCTCCTCCAACTTCCATCCTTCAGGCAGTTCGAGACGAATGGTCATGTTGAAAGTCTGTTTGTAGGGGAATTCTACTGGCAACAGCCGTTCAGCTTCCGTGAAAGGGTTGTTATTGATAGGGAAGTCAGTAAAAGGGTTGATATAGATATGGTCGGAGGTGATTTCGCCCTTTTTGGTAATTTTCATCTCCTCCTTGACATTTGCAGCGAATCCACGATGACCTGTCATCTGACAACTGACTATTTCCATGCCACAGTCTGCTGATTTCTTGGCAATGAAAGCGACACTGTCGTTGGCCTCATGAAAAGCCCTTCGCTCTTTGTATGCAGCATTGCCGGTGTAGAGCACTGTACGTTCACCGCTCATCACGCCTTCCGACGAAATGGACCCGACTACCATTATCTGGCTCACGGCCTCACTCACGTCCTGCAGGTTCACCCATTGGCTGGGCTTGCCTTTCTGGATAAGACGAGCCTGTTCAGCATAAAGATTGGGCGACAACACATTTACGTAGCCGTCGTCCGATGTGGCATCAAGATACAGCCAAGAGTTACCATTGGGGATGGCAACGATGAAGGTGTTTAGCTTGTTCAGGCTTGGATAAGTCTGCGGCAAACGTCCGTGGCGGCGAGTACTCATGACAACGGGATATGCCTGTATGCCGACATCTCCGAGCATGTTGATGAGCATCATATTCAGGTCACCGCTTGTGCCGCTTCCTTTTTTGATAACCTCCGAGGCTGGATGTGCCAGCAATCCATATTCTCCATTCCATGCTAACTTCTGGCGCAGTATTCTGAATGTTGCCGCCGCCTTTTCCTTTAAGTCTGTTATTTCGGCAATTCCTGCAGCGACAAGATCATCTCGGAACTTGCTATGATCGTTCAGGCGTAAACCAAATTCTGAATGTTGCATGAGAATGTTGTCCACCTGCTCCCACGTCTTCTTTACTTCACGATAGTTTCCTCCTGATGATGCGTAGCTTTTCAGTTCAGCGGTGACTTTGGTAACATAGTCGCGTTCGTTCCAGACATAGTCGTCTTTCTTCAGTGCTGGCAGGTTTCGTCCTGTGCAAAGATAAATGTTTGTCTTGCACGAGGACGTTCTCGCCATCTGGCCCGTAGAAATATTAAAGTTGAGGTTGCCTGTCGAAAAAGAACTCTGAAGGTTTTGAAGGCCGCTCGTTTCCACGTTGAAGATAAAAACGGAAGGTATCTCCAACCTGTATTGGGCAAACGCAACAGGAATCTCTTCCTGTGCATCCCAATCGAAGATGTGGAAGAATACGTTGCTGTGGCGTTTGAATTCGTACTCAATCACTGTGCCAGCCCTCACCTGAGGTATGGCAACTTTTGCAAGCATATAGTCTTCATCGATGCGCTCCGTGTGTATTTGCTCCATGCCAATTCTTTTCTTCACCACCTTCCCATCCACGATGTTATAGGCTGTTGCCTTGAAATCCTCAATTGATTCCACGCCATATTCTTCATTCATGTTGTAGATGTAGGGAATGCTGATGTTGGCATATTCTTTGCCATCGTCCTTCAGGATCTTGATACGTTTCTTGACATGATAGTCCACCAAGTAATTGTATAGATCCATGGTATAGTTAACAGATGTCAGATGATAGAGCACCACGGCCTTAGCCTCCTTGTCGGCGGCATATTCCGTCATGTTAAGTTCCTCGTCAGTCGGCTTACCCCATTTTGGGTTAGGCTCTGACGTCTGTGCCACAACCTTCAAGGCACAAAAGGCAAGGAGTAATAGATATTTTTTCATTCGTCCTGTATTTATGGTTGCTTCTTCAGCGTTATGATTTGCTTGTTGCTCTCCACGACACGGTCGAAGAATGCTTTCAGGTCCTGATACTCCGTTGAGGCGAAGAAGTTTTTATCTAAATTCATCATATACTGTATGTTCAACATTTTGTCAAGCACACTAAAGGCGATGCGGGCCGTAGCGCCGTCAAGTTTGATTACAATGGGCTTTGGGACCTCTTCCACGACATATCCTTCTGGTAGTGTAATCATCACATTCTGCATCTCCGACTGCTTATAGGGGAACTCTATAGGCAAAATGCGCTCTACAGTGGTGAAGGGAGACTCTCGCTGTGGGATGAAGATCAGCGGGTTCAGGTAAATCAAATCGCCAGCAGCATCGCATTGTTTGGTAAATGTCAGTTCTTCCTTAACAGTTGGCGAGAAGTCATAGCGTCCCTCTAAGCTATAGGACTGAATCTCTATTCCATCACGCTCCTGCATCTTATGAATCAACTCCACGCTGTCCTTAGCCAATCGCCATTCGTGACGTTTTGCAGCGGCAGCTTCATCAAGAAAAATGCTCGACTTATTTCCCTTCAGCAGTCCATCGGTGCCAAGTTGGGCCTGAATGGAAGTCGTCTCACGGCCACGGGCATTGTCTTGTAGGTTTACCCATAAGTCTGTTCCTGTCGTCTGTAAGACACGAGCCCTGCTGACGAGAAGCCTCGCGGGAAGCACGTTCAGATAGCCATCCTCGGCAGAGCCGTCCAGATAGGCCATGCCTGTATCCGTCATCGGGATGCCAACCACAAAGGTGTTCAAGTATTTCAAACTGGAATGGGAAAGCGGAAGGATACCGCTGTCACGTGTTCTCATGATGACAGGTGTTGACCCGATACCGGCATCTTTAAGCATATTAATCAGCAGAAAGTTGATATCGGCATTAGTTCCTGTACCCTCTTTCAGTACCTTTGAGGCCGACTCACCCCAAAGAGAATATTTGCCGTTCCAGCGCACTTTGCTCTTGAGTAGCTTCCACACGGCAGCTATCCGCTCCGTCTTATCGCTGATGCCGGGAATTCCTGCTGCATTGATTTCATCTTTCAGCGGACTGCTTCTCTTCAGGCGTCCTCCGAAATCCTCGTCGTTCATCAGTTGGGCGTCAACATCAGTCCATGTGGAGGTGAAATTCTCGTAGACAGCACCAGGAACGAAAATGTTGGCCAGTTCGGCAGTCACTTTGTCGCCATAGTCGGCTGCATGCCATACGAAATCGTCGTCTTTCAAGGCAGGCAAGTTTCTCCCCACGAAGGTCTTTATGTTCGTAAGGATGTTTTCTGTTCCTCCGCTGAATAGTAATGTCAGAGGCTCGCTGTAGGCTTTCTTTTCCAGATTGTTCATGCCTGTTTCCTCAATATTGAAACTGAACCATTCAGGAATCGACAGTTCGTAGCAAGTATAGAGCACAGGAATTTCGTGCTGGGCATACCAGTCGCGGATGTTGCCATAGAAATCACTTTCAATACGGTACTCATACTCGATCACCGTTCCCACTTTCACTTGAGGCACGCTGAATTTCATGACCATCTGGTTTTTATCGAGACGCTCTTCACTGGTCATCGAGCGTTCCATCTTCGTCTTCACCAGTTTTCCATTCTCCAGATTATAGGCTGTTGCCTTCAGTCCTGCCACCAACTCATGGCGCCCACGGTTGGCCGGACCATCCAGATAAACAATCTGCCCGTCAGCCAGCCGCTTGCCCTCTGGCTTCAACACCTTCAGGCGAGTATTCACACGATAATACACTTTGAAGTCGTTGCTGATGAACTGATAACTCACATCGGTCTTATGGTATAACACAACAGCCTCTGCATCCTTGTCAGCGGCATATTCAGTCATTTGCAACTCCTGATCTGTGGGCTTTCCCCATTTCAAATTGGGTTCGATAGTCTCAGATTTCTGGTCAAAATGCGGTGTTGCAGCTTGTGCCAATACCGCCAAGGTCAGCAATGACCATAATAAAAGATTAAATTTCATACGTTTGATTCTGTTTTAGAAATAATAACGCAGGCCAGCTAGCAAGCCCACATGCCTGATGCCATAAGACTCGTTCTTCTCCAGTTCCAAGTCATCCGGTTTCTTCATATTTACGGAAAAAAGGTTAAACTGCGTGCCCAGGGCAAGGTGATTGGCCACCTTCCACTCCGCGCCGACACGAAACATCAGACCGACGCGGTTTGCTGTGTTGGAGATTCCCTCGTAGGATTCGCTGTAGTGGCAATAACCAATGCCTAAAGCTACGTCCCAACGGAAATTTTTCTTCAGGGGTGAGGCAATCACCATACTGGGCCCCAGATAGTCAAGCCTCGTCTTGATGCCCTCATCGAACGAGGTGTAGTTGTGCAGATAGTTGATGCCTAAGCCGAAGCTCGACTTCCAAACATGGTCATAGTCTACGCAGATGTCAAAGCCCAAACGGGTTTTATAGAGATGATTGCCCACTTGATATTTCGAGTACATCAGTGAAGGGCCTGCACTTACCCGAAGCACGTTGCGTGGCGAATTGTTTATCATCTCCTGGATGATTTTCTTGCGTTCGTCATGTTCTTTCAGTTTCAATTCATAGAACTGTTTGGCTGCCTTAAATTCCATGAACTCTGCGTATTCATCTTCCGGAAGAATCTGTTTCAAAACAGAATAGTCCACACTATCGGGAGTGTCGATCTCAGCAAGAGCTGATTCAGGAATGCGCAGCATGGTTCCCCATACGCGGTGAATGGTGCTACGGCCATCGGGCCAACGGTGTTCGTCAACCATCAGGCCGTTCCCACCGTGCTCAGCCGTGGCATTGATGGCCAGCGTCATCACAAGATCGAAACTACCTTTCGTGGAAAATCCAGTATCAACAACCTTCACCTTACCTATGGTCTGACTATTTTGTGGTACAACGTCAGTCTTGTGGAACACATGCACGGAGTCAGGCGAAGTGGCAGGCCATTCGTTGGTTAACATATCGGTCACCACCCTCGGGTTACAACTGGTCAGTAGAAAGACCAGAAGTAAATTTACAAACAGATGTCTTTTCATCGTTAATTCTTCTTTTTTCAGCATTGATTGAGAATTCTCTTCTTAGTCGTAATGTTTTATCAAACTGCAAATATAGTTGAAATTATTGGTTCCGCCAAATAAACGACTAAACAAAATTACACAAAATGCTTTGGCTCCGATGAAATGGACGATTTTTAAAGTTAGTAACGGAATTGTTTTTTATTTCACCACCACTTTCTGTCACGACAGTACTTACGTCTCGGCAAATCCCTGCTTTATAGCCGTCCCTTATCAAGGGACTCAAAATGTTCTGCTCTCTACTTTTTGTATCTTTGCGACTAAGGTCGCGAAGATACTTGCGCCTCGGCAGAAAAAACAAACAGGTTTGTTTTGTTCTGCTCTCGACTTTTTGTATCTTTGCACCAAAACTGTAAGGATGATGAAAATAGTTGTACTCGACGGATTCACCGCAAACCCCGGCGACCTGCCCTGGACGGAACTGGAACAGATGGGACAGCTTTCGGTATATGAGCGCACAAAGCCCGATGAAACCGTGGAAAGAGCCAAGGATGCCGACATCGTGCTGACCAACAAGGTGATTATCGGCGGAAAAGAGATGGAGCAGCTGCCCCGGCTGAAATACATCGGCGTGCTGGCAACGGGCTATAACGTGGTGGACATTCCCGCGGCCCGCCAGCGTGGCATCGTTGTGACCAACGTGCCGGCCTACAGCACCGAGAGCGTCAACCAGATGGTATTTGCCCATCTGCTGACCGTTACGAACCGCACCGAACACTACGCCCAAGAGAACCGCAACGGGCGATGGAGCAACTGTCACGATTTCTGCTATTGGGACACCCGACTGACGGAACTTGCCGGAAAAACTTTCGGCATCGTAGGACTGGGAAACATCGGACAGCGCGTTGCCCAGACAGCACTTGCCTTCGGCATGAAGGTGAAAGCGCTGACCAGCAAGGCAGCCGACGCAATCGCCCCGGGAATCGCCAAGGTCAGTCTGGAGGAACTGCTTTCTTCCAGCGACGTGGTATCGCTGCATTGCCCCCTGACCGACGACACCCATCATATTATAAATAAGGTGACGCTGAAGCTGATGAAGCCAACAGCCATCCTTATCAACACCGGTCGCGGACCGCTCATCGACGACCAGGCCGTGGCCGATGCCCTCAGCGAAGGACGGCTCGCCGCCTTCTGCGCCGACGTGCTCACCCAGGAGCCTCCCCGCCACGACAATCCCCTGCTAGGCGAACCCAATGCTTTCATCACTCCCCATATTGCATGGGCCACGAAAGAAGCCCGCACCCGACTGCTGCAGACGGCCATCGCCAACGTGCGCGCCTTCATAAGCGGGACGCCGCAGAACACGGTATAAAGAATAACAATACAACCGTAAAAAAAATAAGTTGGTACAATGGGAAGTCATCTCACCACAGAGACACAGAGGCACAGAGCCTTTGTCTGGAAAAGAAAAACGCTGTGTCTCTGTGCCTCTGTGGTGGAAAGTAAAAAGGAAAATGCGCTTCGCTAAATGATAAATGATAAATTGTAAAATCGTGAAATCGTAAAATCGTAAAATAGAGAATGATTGCATCGATTGACTATGTAAAACAAAAGTTCGCCGAATACAACGAACTGTGCTTCGGAGGGAAGCTAAATCCGCTTCCGTTCAGGCTGAGCCGTGCCCGAACCTTCCTCGGACAGTTGCGCTTCCGCCGGCGACCCTGCGGAAAAGGAACCTGGCAGTACTCCGACTTCGTGTTCGTCATCAGCACCAAATACGACTATCCCGAGGCAGAAATAGAAGACACCATCCTGCACGAGATGATTCACTACTACATACTGTCGAACCAGATTCAGGACACCGCTCCCCACGGCAAAGTGTTCAGGCAAATAATGAACGACATCAACAGGCGTTTCCACAGGAATATCTCCGTCACGCACCGTCGCACCAAAGAAGAACAGGACAAAGACACCGAGGTGCGCCAGCATCTGGTTTGTGTGATACGCCTGAAATCGGGCAAGACGGGAATCACCATTGCCGCCCGGACGCGCCTCTTCCAGCTATGGGACCGGCTGCCCCGTGTTCCTGAAATAGCCGAATGCAAATGGTATGTCTCCACCGACCCCTACTTCAACCGCTTCCCAAGAGCTATCTCCCTGAAAGTTTACCCCATTCCATCGGATGAAATTAACGCACATCTATCCGGAGCACAGCCTTTGGAAAGACATGGCAATACGATAAGGGTGAAAAAGACTGATTGTTGATTCTAACGCGACCGCAACATGGAAAAGAAAGAACGGAAAGACGCACTCAGACAGTACCAGCGCTACCTGAAACTGCAAAAGGGTTTCACGGCAAACACGCTGGATGCCTATCTGCGCGACGTGCAGAAACTGCTGGTTTATTTGAAAGACGAGCAGAAAGACCCGCTGGAAGTCACCATCGACGACCTGGAACATTTCTCGGCCTCGCTCCACGACCTGGGCATCGCACCCTCCTCGCAGGCACGCATTCTCTGCGGCGTGCGCTCCTTCTACCGTTTCCTGCTGCTCGACGGATGGATAGAAAAAGACCCGGCCGAACTGCTGGAAGCACCAAAGCAGGGCGAACACCTGCCCGAATACCTTACAACAGCCGAGGTGGACCGACTGGAGGCCGCCATCGACCTAAGCAAAGCCGAAGGCCACCGCAACCGTGCCATCATCGAGGTGCTTTTCTCGTGCGGACTGCGCGTCTCGGAACTGGTGAACCTGCCCATGAGCAACCTGTATCTCGACGAGGGATTCATAAGGGTAACAGGAAAGGGGCGCAAAGAGCGGCTGGTGCCCATCTCGCCGCGCGCCATCAAGGAACTGAACCTGTGGTTCGACGATCGCCGCCACATGACCATCAAGCCGGGCAACGAGGACTATGTCTTCCTGAACCGTTGCGGAGCACGGCTGACGCGCACCATGATTCTCATCATGATCAAGCGCACGGCCGAGGAAGCGGGCATCCAGAAAACCATCTCACCCCACACCCTGCGCCACTCGTTTGCCACTGCCCTGCTGGAAGGCGGGGCCGACTTGCGCGCCATTCAGGCCATGCTGGGGCACGAATCCATCGGCACCACCGAAATCTACACCCATATCGACACCACCACGCTGCGCGAGGAAATACTGCAGCACCACCCCCGCAACATTAATCGGCAGAATGAAGAATAACAACGAATTTAACGAATTTAACGAATTCATCGGATTGTTTGCGGTTATAACCCCAATAAAAATTCGATAAATTCGTTAAATTCGTTGTGAGAAAAATCACCTATTTTGTGCTATTACGGACGCATAGCGCGAATAGCGTTGAGCACGGCAAGTATCAGCACACCGACATCGGCGAAGATGGCCAGCCACATGTTGGCAATGCCCAAAGCACCCAATACGAGACAGACACCCTTGATGCCAAGCGCCATGATGATGTTCTGCCAAACGATGGAGAGTGTCTTGCGCGAGATGCGGATGGCTCGCGCAATCTTCAGCGGGTCGTCGTCCATCAGCACCACGTCGGCCGCCTCGATGGCGGCATCGCTGCCCAGTCCGCCCATGGCAATGCCCAGGTCGGCACGTGTCAGCACAGGGGCATCGTTGATGCCGTCGCCCACGAAGGCCAGCCGCGCGTTCTTGTCCTGGGCAGCAAGCAGTTCGTCGACCTTTGCCACCTTGTCGGCAGGCAGCAGTTCGCTGTACACCTGGTCTACGCCCAATGCCGAAGCAACTTCTTCGGCCACCTTCCGGCTGTCGCCCGTCAGCATCACCGTACGACTGACACCCAGACCGTGCAAGGCCCTGACGGCCTCGGCGGCATGGGGTTTCACCACATCGCCCAGCACGATATGACCCAGATAGCGCCCGTCGGCAGCAACATGTACAACGGTGCCGGCGGCGCGGCAATGGCAGCACTCCACACCCTCGGCGAGCATCAGTTTCTCGTTGCCCACGGCCACACGGCGCCCGTCGACGACGGCTGTGATGCCCTTTCCGCTCAGTTCCTGAATGTCGGCCACCCGGCTATGGTCGATGGTTTTCCCGTAAGCCTTCTGCAGACTCTTGCTGATGGGATGCGACGAGGCACACTCGGCCAGGGCCGCCAGTTCCACCAACATTTGCTTTTCCTCCTCGTCGGTCTTGTCGGCATCGTCGATGTCGTGCATGGCGGTCACTTCGAAGACGCCCAGGGTGAGCGTTCCGGTCTTGTCGAGCACAACGGTCTTTATCTTTGAGAGCGTCTCCAGCATATTGGCACCTTTCACCAGCACTCCTTCGCGACTGGCTCCGCCGATTCCGGCAAAGAACGACAGCGGGATACTGACCACCAAGGCACAGGGACAGCTGATGACGAGGAATATCAAGGCACGATAAATCCACTGGCTCCACATCGGGTCGGCTCCCATAAAGAGCAGGCGCACCAGCGGGGGAAGCAGCGCCAAAGCCAGGGCTGCATAGCAGACGGCCGGCGTATAGACGCGGGCAAAGCGCGTGATGAAATCCTCGGAACGCGACTTGTGGGAAGCGCTGTCTTCCACCAGTTCCAGAATCTTCGAAACCGTTGATTCGCCAAACTCCTTGGTGGTACGGATTTTCAGCACTCCGGTCATGTTGATGCCTCCGCTAATCACCTCGTCGCCCTCGCCCACTTCGCGCGGCAACGATTCGCCCGTCAGTGCCGACGTATTTAGCGTGGATCTTCCATTTTCGACGATTCCATCGATAGGAACCTTCTCTCCGGGCTGTACCACAATGACCTGTCCCGTCTCCACATCATCGGGGTCGACACGCTCCAACGAGCCGTCTTCCTGCTCAATGTTTGCATAGTCGGGACGGATGTCCATCAGTGCGGCAATGTTGCGGCGGCTCTTGCCCACGGCATAGCTCTGGAACAGTTCGCCCACCTGATAGAACAGCATCACGGCAATGGCCTCCAGATAGTCGCCGCTCTGCTCGTAAAGAGCCAGGGCAAAGGCACCCAGCGTGGCCACGGCCATGAGGAAGTTCTCGTCGAACACCCGACTGTTGCGGATGCCCATCAAGGCCTTGCGCAGAATGTCGTAGCCGATGATGAGATACACCACTATATAATAGAGCAGTCCGTGGGCCACTCCGCCCAGCGGCAGTATGCTGATGTCAGGCAGCAGTGCCAGCACGGCGGTAAGCACGGCTGCCACCACGATGCGCAAGAGCATCGTCCGTTGTTTCTTATTCATCATTTTTTCAGATAGTAATCACCAACACCTATCACCAAACACCCATCACCCAATAACTTCAAAATCGGGTTCCACCTTTTTGGCCACACGCACCACTTCTTTCATGATGGCATCGATATCGGCATCATCGTCGAACTCGATTTTCATCTTCTGAGTCATGAACACCACATTGGCGCTTTTCACGCCGGCCACTTTCTTCACTGCTTCTTCCACGAGGTTAGCGCAGTTGGCGCAATCTAC
This sequence comes from Prevotella sp., assembly GCA_017508965.1. Classification (GTDB taxonomy): domain Bacteria; phylum Bacteroidota; class Bacteroidia; order Bacteroidales; family Bacteroidaceae; genus Prevotella. The sequence continues at coordinate 14,421 of JAFWQT010000111.1, forward strand.
CTCAATCTTAAACGACTTTTTCATATTTTATAATTTTAGAGTTCGTAATTTATCTTTCTTGGGTGCAAAGGTAGGACAAAAGAAATGCAACTTGGTTGCAAAAATCAACACTTTGCTTGCTTTTATGACATAATTTTCGTAATTTCGCCGCCGAAATAAATGCTTACAGAAGAAAAAATGAAAATCCTAATTCTAAACGGTCCTAACCTGAACCTGTTAGGAACACGCGAACCGGGCATCTACGGCAGCAGTTCGTTCGACACCTATCTGCCCCAGTTGCAGAAACGCTTTCCCAACGTGGAGATATCTTATTTCCAAAGCAACATCGAGGGAGAAATGATCAACAAGATGCAGGAAGTGGGCTTCACCTTCGACGGCATCGTGCTCAATGCCGGTGCCTACACCCACACCAGCGTGGCGCTGCACGACTGCATCCGCTCGCTGAAATGTCCCGTCGTTGAGGTACATATTAGTAATGTGCACGCGCGCGAGGAATTCCGCCACAAGTCGATGATAAGCAGCGCCTGCAAAGGCGTAATCGCAGGTTTCGGGCTCGACAGCTACCGACTGGCCATTGAAGCACTCGTTTTAAGTGAAGAGTGAAGAATGAAAAGTGAAGAATCAAGACGTAAACTCGTCAACTCACAAACTCATCAACTCACAAACTCACCATGTCTATCGACGACTATATACTCGCCCACACGGAACCAGAACCGGAATACCTTTACCGGCTGTGGAGAGCCACTAACGTGCACCTGCTGCGAGGCCGTATGGCAAGTGGTCACCTGCAGGGACGACTACTGAAGATGCTGGTGCAGATGATCAGGCCGAAGAATATTCTGGAAGTGGGCACCTTCAGCGGCTATTCAGCCATCTGCATGGCCGAGGGACTAGAGGATGACGGCCGGGTGTGGACTTTCGAAATCAACGATGAAATGGAGGATTTTACGCGAAAGTGGCTGGAAAACGCTCCCAATGGCGAGCGCATCAACTTCATCATCGGCGATGCCATCACGGAGGCTCCCAAACTGGGAATACAGTTTGACATGGCATTCATCGACGGCGACAAGCGTACCTATCTGGAAACCTACGAGATGGCATTGCGCGTGGTGCGCCCCGGTGGTTTCATTCTGGCCGACAACACGCTGTGGGACGGTCATGTGCTGGAGCAACCGAAGGCAGCCGACCGGCAGACACAGGGAATAGAGTCGTTCAACGACTATCTGGTGAAAGACAGCCGCGTAGAGCAGGTGGTGCTGCCGCTACGCGACGGACTGACGCTCATCAGGATTAAATAGGTTCGTCATAACGGCATCCCGTCATAACGATATAACGTCATAACGAAAAAATAATGAAAGAAAAAACCGGCTTGGTACTTGAAGGCGGAGCGCTGCGGGGACTGTTCTCGGCAGGCGTGATGGACGTGCTGATGGAGAACGGCGTGGAATTCGACGGGATTATCGGCGTTAGCGCCGGAGCTGCTTTCGGCTGCAACTACAAAAGCCGTCAGCCGGGACGGGCCATCCGTTACAACATGAAATTCGCCAAAGACTGGCGCTACTGCTCGGTGCGCTCGCTGATAAAGACGGGCGACCTCTTCGGCGGCGAGTTCGACTATCATTACCTGCCTACCTATCTGGACATCTTCGACACCAAGGCGTTCGACGAGAATCCCATGGAGTTCTATGCGGTCTGCACCGACGTGGAAACAGGAAAGGCAGTCTATAAGAAACTGGACAAGTGTTCCTACGAGTGCTATGAATGGATAAGGGCCTCAGCATCGATGCCCCTCGCCTCGAAGATTGTGAACATCGGCAACCAGAAACTGCTCGACGGCGGCATCAGCGACAGCATCCCCCTGAAATACTTCCAGAGCATCGGCTACGAACGGAACCTTGTGGTGACCACACAACCCGAGGGATACCAGAAAGGAAAGAACCGACTGCTGCCCCTGATTCGACATTCAATGCGAAAATTTCCCCATTTCATCGAGGCTTGCAACAATCGGCACCTGATGTATAACGAGCAACTGAAACATCTGGAAAACGAAGAAAGGAAAGGAAAGACGCTCGTGGTGCGCCCGGATTCGAAACTGGAAATCGGGCACATTTCGCATGACCCCGACGAGATGAAAGAGACCTACGAAATAGGACGGAAGACCGCTGAACGGCGTCTCAGCGAAATGCTCGACTTCATCGCCGCAGGCCAGAAATAGGCGGGAATACTGTCCCGATAACTGCATTTTTATAAAAAAAATGCCCGTTCGCTGAACTTCTTTTCAAAAATAATTGTATCTTTGTGGAGTAATTAACTAAAAATCCAACTATTATGGCTAAAGGAAAAAACAAGGGCAAACGCCTCAACAAGAAACAGCTGGTAGAAATGCTGAGCACCTTCTTCAAACAAAATCCCAACGAGACATATTCATACAAGCAGATTTTCAAGAAGCTCAACATCGAGCAGCATCCCGTGAAGATGCTGGCCATTGACATCCTGGAAGACATGACCTGGGATGACTTCCTGGCAAAAGAAGGCGACGGAAAATACCGCCTGAACTTGCAAGGACAGGTCACCGAGGGTACGTTCATACGCAAGGCCAACGGCAAAAACTCGTTTATCCCCGACGGTTCCGACAAACCCGTGTTCGTGGCTGAGCGCAATTCGCTGTTTGCGCTAAACGGCGACCGCGTCAGGGTGACCATGATGGCACGTCGCGAGAAACATATCAAGGAGGCCATGGTGATTGAAATCCTGAAACGTGCCCACGACCAGTTTGTGGGAACGCTGAAGGTGGAGAAGAACTACGCCTTCCTCATCAGCGACTCGAAAATGTTCGTGCACGACATCTTCATCCCCAAGCGCAAGCTGAAGAACGGAAAGACGGGCGACAAGGCCGTGGTGAAAATCACCGAATGGCCGTCGAAAGACTCGAAGAACATCGTGGGCGAGGTGGTTGACATACTGGGACAGACGGGTGAGAACAACACCGAGATGCACGCCATCCTGGCCCAGTACGGATTGCCCTACAAGTATCCGAAGAACGTGGAAGATGCCGCCAAGAAGATTGACCCGGGCATCACACCCGAGGAAATTGCCCGTCGCGAGGACTTCCGCGACGTATGCACCTTCACCATCGACCCGAAGGATGCCAAGGACTTCGACGATGCCCTGTCGATAAAAATCCTGACCCCCCACCCACTCCCCCGGGGGGGAGAGCAGAAAACCTCCCCTCGGGGAGGACTGGAGGGGGTCCTCTACGAAGTCGGTGTGCACATTGCCGACGTGTCGCACTATGTGAAAGAAGGTTCCATCATCGACAAGGAGGCCGTGAAACGAGCCACCAGCGTCTATCTGGTTGACCGCACCATCCCCATGCTGCCCGAACGGCTCTGCAACTTCATCTGCTCGCTGCGTCCCGACGAAGAGAAACTTTGCTACAGCGTGGTCTTCAAGCTCGACGGCGAAGCCAACATCAAGGACTGGCGGCTGGTGCATACCGTCATCAAGAGCAACCGCCGTTTTGCCTACGAGGAAGTGCAGGAAATACTGGAGAAGAACGGCGTGAAGGACGGCACGGGCGAACCCGCACCCCACAAAAAGAAATACGAGGGCGAGTTTGCACGCGAAATCATCATCCTCGACGCCCTTGCCAAACAGCTGCGCAAGCGTCGCTTCAACAACGGAGCCGTGAAGTTCGACCGCGAGGAACTGCATTTCGACATCGACGAAAAGGGCAAGCCCACACGCTGCTACTACAAGAAATCGAAGGATGCCAACAAACTGATTGAGGAATTCATGCTGCTGGCCAACAGGACTGTTGCCGAGTCGATTGGGGGAGGAAAGAAGAAAGGACAGAAGCCAAAGACTTTCGTCTACCGTATCCACGACCAGCCCGACCCCACGAAACTGGAAAACCTGCGACAGTTTGCTGCAAAATTCGGCTATAGGATAAAGACCTCGGGCACAAAAGGTGCCATCTCGCGCTCGCTTAACAAACTGATGGACGATAGCAACGGCCGTCGGGAACAGAAAGCCATAGAGATGGTGGCCCTGCGCGCCATGATGAAAGCAAAATACTCGACGCAGAACATCGGTCACTACGGACTGGCCTTCGACTACTACACCCACTTCACCTCGCCCATCCGCCGCTATCCCGACACGATGGTTCACCGGTTGCTGACAAGGTATCAGGAAGGAGGCCGCTCGGCCAACCGCGACCACTACGAGGAACTCAGCGAACACTCGAGCGACATGGAGCAGATAGCACAGCAGGCTGAGCGCGAAAGCATCAAGTACAAGATGGTGGAGTTCATGAGCGACAAAATCGGAATGGAGTTCGATGCCCATATCTCGGGACTCACCAGCTATGGCGTATATGCCGAAATCGACGAGAATCACTGCGAGGGCATGATTCCCATCCACGACCTTGACGACGACTACTACGAGTTCGACGAAAACAACTACGTGCTCGTAGGCCGCCGCCATCACCATCAGTACCAGCTTGGCGACGATATCCGCATCCGGGTGGCGCGGGCCAATATCGAGAAACGGCAGCTTGACTTCACTCTTGCCGATTAAAGAAAGACCCACCCCTGCCCCTCCCTGTGAGGGAGGAGGGAATAAAATAAGTGCCGCTTCCTAAATCAGGGAAGCGGCACTTTTTCGAGAGAAAGTGAGTATGTTGGTTACTTTACATACTTCTTGCCATTCTTAATCACAATGCCCTTCGAATGCTTGCTGACACGCTGTCCCGCCATGTTGTAGACAGGAACATCGGTCTCGGCGGCCTCAACGCCGCGGATACCGGTTGCGGTCTCCATGGCATCGAGCAGACCGTTCAGGGCATCGAACAGTTCCTCTGAGCTGTCATTCTCAAGAGCCTCGTTGGCGGCATCAATGGCCTTCTTCACATCAGGATTGCCGGCAACTGCCTGTGCCTCAGGAATCAGCTCGTTGATAGCATTGCGCAGGTAAGCCTTCTGGGCCTTATCAATCTCGTCGGCATAGTTCTTGATGTGCTTCGGCTGGTTGCTGTAGTCTTCACGGACAACATCCTGCGTGTCGTACAGGCGCTGAATCTCGGCGGCAAGCTCGTCGGCGGAATCGGCACCGGCAAGGATGTCCTCAGACTCGGCCAACTCGTATTCCATCAGAGCGGTAGTGTAGTCAATCTCAGCCTGCTTCAGGTCTGCAAGAGCCATATCCAACTTCTTCTGGCTGGTAGGTGTATCGGCCACGCTTTCAGCATCGCGGATAGCATCGACAAGAGCCTTGCCCTCCGTCTCGGGAGACTCCTCGTTGTTCTCATCATAGTACGGCATCGAGAACTTCAAGAGTTTCTTGGCCTCCTCAATCTCTGACAGAAGGTCGCTGTTGTCACCGCTTGTAGACTCGGCAACCGACACAGGAATCTTCAGGTATTGCGTCTTGCCCTTCTGCGTGCAGCTCACCACAACGGTGAACTCCTCGGCATCGGTACCCTCGATGATCAGCTTGCCGGCTTCGGCATCGAACGTGACGGTAGCCTTGACATCGCCAGGAAGTTCATCGGCCAAAGCATAGACCACAGTGCCAGTGGCATCGGTCGTGAAGAGATCGGCCAGTGAGATTTCAGCCGCATCCTCTACGTTCTGCTGCGGAGCCTCCTTCTCAGGACGTGCGCTGTTGAAGTTATCCAGACAGAAGTATCCGGGAGTGGTCATGCCGTACTTATTGTTGCGCGAGCTCGACAGGAAGAACTGGAGCGACTTCACGGTGCCCAGCGGCGAGAGGTCAACCCACTGCCAAGTGTCGAGATAGTAGCGGTCGTCGGGATTCTCCTGCCGGTAGTCGGCCAGATAAACCTCCACAGACTTACCGTTGTCGGCCGTGACGGTCAGTTTGCACCAGTCGCCCTTGTCGAAGGCATCGCTACCCGTCTCGGCATTCTTGGTCATATCGTCCTTCACGGTATAGGCATACACGTTCCAGGCATCGTTGGTGACGAACATACCGCGCAGCTCATCGCCCTCAGGATTGTTGAGCACGGTAATCTTTCCGCCCTGCGGGAACGACACGACATAGTTCTCGGAACCGTCGTAGCCGCCGCCGGCAGCATTGTTGAACTGCTGCGTGAAGTAATCCTTGCCATCGTACAACGTAGAAGTGCTGTTGCTATAGCTGAAGTTGTACCAGTAGTTCCAGTCGGGCATGAATCCGTTGTCGAACTTATAGCTTCCGCTGACGAACGTACTGGTGGTTTCTTCGGTTGAACCGGGCCAGAATCCATCCTCGGGATCCACATAGAGCGTCTCGAAGGTGGCGGTGACAGCCTCACCCGTCACGATGGCACGCACGGTGGCGGTGTCAGCCTTTCCGGCATTGTCGGTAACCATGAAGATATAGTCGGTACATTCTGTCGGAGTAATCTTGACGGTGAAGATATCATCGGGCATCTCTTCGAAGGTCTCCGTCTTCAGCACATTATGCTTCTGGTCCATCCAAGTGAGCACATAGGGAGCGGTGGTCTCGTCGACCGTCACCATAGCCATCAGCGAAACTTCTGTTCCTGATTCCACGGTCTCCTCGTCCTGTGAATTATTGATGAATACCATAGCCTCGGGCTTCAGCGTCTCGGGCGGCGTAACCTCCATAGTGAAGGTTTCTGTCTCGCTCACCACACCGTCTACACCGCGCAGGCTGATGGGCAGGAAGTAAGCCTTGTAGTCGGCATTGCCTTCCAGTTCCTCCACCTCGATGACGGTCTCGGCATTGGCAGCCACGTTCTTCTTCGTCTCGCTGGCCTTCAGCTCTTCAACCGTAGGAGCAGCCTCGTCGGCTTTCTTCACGATGTAGTAGAGCGTAGAGGCAAGGTCGGTCTTGACGGTGAACGCTGCCTTTCCGTCGAGATGCGTGATAACCTGCGGATAACCCTCCTGAATCACAGGAGCACTCATAGCATTCGGGTCGTATTCGTAGGCACCGATGGTAATCTTCTCTGCCGGACGCTCCTTGCCTACGATGTCGGTCGTGACATAGCTCAGTGGCTGCGCCTTCAGCAACTCTTCATCAAGGTCGTTGGCCGGTTCGAGAATGTCTTCTGAGAGGAATTCCACCTTCTTGTTGATATTGGCCGTAGCACCCGTCTTCTCCTCGAATGCGGCGAAGTCGCCCGTGGTGCCTGATGAGGCACGGAAGAATGTCTCGCCGTTGGTGAAGATCACGTTGTTCTGGAAGTTAATCTTGTCGGTGCCGAGATTAACGTCGTTATAGAGGTTCACGGCGTAGCCGCTGGTCTCGTTCTGGATGATGTTGTTCACCACGCTGATGTTGCCGTAGCCGTCGGCCAGTTTCGACGAAGCCCAGAAGGCAGCGCCGCCATTGGAGCCCGTCATGCGGATGGTGTTGTAGGCCACGTTCACGTTCTTGATGTTTGCACCGTTGAACTTGAAGGCCGAGTAGCTGGCGCTTTGCGAAGCCAGGTTAATCACGTTGTTGGCAATCAGCACGGGTGCCTCGGCCTTGCCTTCCAACTGGCGCAGGTTCATCACGGCACAGTAGGTCTTCGGTGCCACGTTGAAGATGTTGCCGGTGATTTCGGTGGCCTCATCGTACTCGTCACGCAACTGCATGTCGAGGATGCCCACGCTAATCTTCGTCTCGGCATCGGCATCGATGTTGATGGTATTGTTGCGAATCTTCACGCCCAGCTCGTCCATCACGTAGATGGCCTTCTGGCCGTTGTTCTTGAAGGTGTTGCCCTCAATCACGCCGCCCACTTCCTTAGGCAGTCTTACGTAACTGGTGCCGCCCATCGAAACGCCAATCTTACCGCCTTCGAGCAGACAGTTCCTGATGGTGAGGAAGTCGTTGTTGCGGTTCTCCTCGTCGATGATGGTGTGTCCCACGAGACTGACATCCTCGCCAGTCGTAGTGCAGATGGGAGCGTGCAGATAGCAGTTGTCGATAGTTGCATGACGGCTTTCGTCCTTCACCATCACCACGGCCTTGTAGGCTTTGTCGGTGGTATAGATTTCGAGATCTTTCAGCGTGACGTAGTTGGCCTCGTAGAGTGTCACCACGCCGTAGTCCTTCAGGTGCTGGTCGTCGCTGTAGCCGCCGGTGGTGTAGTTGTTGTGGAAAATCTTCACGTCGCGCTGTCCGCTCTCGCTCTGCAGCGTGAGTGTGTTCGTGGCACCCAGACCCTTTATATTAGGTATGCGTACCTTTTCGTTATATTCTCCGGCCTTAATCTTCAAGGTCACCGGACCTTCCATGCCCAGTGTGCCGAGGTCGTCGATGGCTCCCTGGATCGTGGCATAGTCGCCGCCCTGACCTACCGTGTACTCACCGCTCTTTCCGCTGGCAATAGTGACGGAAGCCGTTGCAGGCTCGTCGATGCTGACGGTCGTCTCGCCTGTAGCAATGCTGTTCAGCGTCACTTCGCCCGTCTGCCCTACTTCGGCGTCAGTCTTCATGTCGCTGCAAATCCAGAAGTAGTAGGTGCCGGCCTTAGTGAGCGTGTACTTCTCGCTGAACTCCTTGACGGGCGAGAATGTAGAGGCATTGTCGGTACAATAGATGTGGTTAGCCTCGATGGCTTCGCCCCCTGCGGTGAGGTTGAACGCCGTGATGTCGAGCGTGCCCTTATCCGCATCGCCTTCGGTCTCGACGGTCACCTTCAGCATCTTCACCTCGGTCTGTCCTTTCAGCACTTCGGTGGTACTAATGTCCTCGGTGGCAACACCTACCACTTCGACGGCCTTCTTCTTGTAGCCCTCCACCTCGATGGCGAAGTTCGGACGGGTATAGCTGCCGGCACCAACATACTTAACGGTAATCTTTCCGCCGTCCTTCGTGGGGTCGGATACTATCGGGTCGAACTTAGCCGACGAGCCGGTGAGGTCCACGATGAGCTTTTCATCGTTCACCTCGCTGCCCTCATATATATAAAGGTGTGCGGTGTAGGCAAACGAGAGACTCTGGTTGGTCAGCCGGATGCTGCTGCCTTCCTCTTTCGGAGCAAAGGTGATGGTGCCGTTCAGTCCGTCGGTACCGTCTCCCTCAGGACCGCCATCGTCGTAGAACATGGTCTTTTGTCCCACGGCAAGGGTTATCACGCCGTTGTCGCCTTCACCAATCAGAATCATATTCTTCAGCGTGCGGGCACCCTCGGGGTCGCCGCTTTCCACGGCCACGTCAGTACCTGCATTCACGCTGACCATCTTGGCATCGATGGTCTGGCCTTCAGCGGCTTCAGAGCTCACGTCAGCCTTCACGGTGAACTTATTGTCGCCCTCGCTGAGCGCAACCGGCTCACTGAGACTAATGGTCACTTCGGCAGCAGCCGCAGCCTCGCCGAGTTTCTCACCATCCCGCCACAGACTCACATTGCTGATATTTGCCTCAGTTCCCTTCAGGTTTACCTTCACGTTGCTCAGCGTCAGCGGGTTCTGATCGCCGTCGGTCTTCACGTTCACGGTCAGCAGGTCTTGGTTGGATGCACCGATAGAAGCATCGGCCGTTGAAGCCTGCGCCACCTCAACGGCAGCCACGGTCATGGGCTTCGACTGGTATTCGCTGACAACAGCCTCCCAGCCGGCAGCCGAAGAATACGAGTTGTTGGGGTTGAAAGAGATGGTCAGCGCACCGTCGGCAGCGGTAGAACGAATGGTCTTTCCAGGACCGTTCTTAAATTCTTCGCTCGTCTTTGGTTCCCACAGCACTTCACCCGAAGTGCCCTGTCCGCTATAAATCTTGAACTTTGCACACGACGACGGACTGTAACTGCTGTAATAAAGTGCAAACATCGAGAAGTCGATCTGGCAGATCATGCCCTCGTGTTTCGGAACGAAGATATTGACACGGTCGTCGGTTCCGCCTTCGTAGTTCTCGGAATACTCGCTCTTTGGATTCGTAAAGAAGTCCATAGCGCCGTTCACGGTCTTGGTGACAGTGCCCTGGTCGGCATGCGAGAACACCTCGTTCTTCACATAGCTCTCTGCAACGGCGCCGTCGGCAACGTTCTCCGTCTTTTCAGCGCCGTTCACCAGTGCCGTCACGCTGACAGCCTTGGCCGAAACCTTCTGTCCGTTGAGTGCCTCTTCAAAGATGTCGTACTTCAGCGTAAAGATGTTCTCGCCCTCCACAAGTGCCTGCGGAGTGGTGAGGGTAATCACGAAATTATCGGCATTCACCTCGGTCTCGCCCACCTTCGTGGAACCGAAGAAGAGCGATGCCTTGCTGATGAGCGAGCTTGTTCCCTCGGCCGAGAAGGCCATCTTGGTCACCTGCATGGCAGGCTCGGTGTCCTTTGCCTTTACCGTGACGGTCAGGAAATCCTGGCCGGCATCGCTTGCAGCAACCGTTTCGGGGGCGGCAGCCGATGCAGTTACGCCGTCGAAGTCCATGGCCTGCGGAGTGAACAGACTCACCTCGGCCTCGAAACCATCGGCCGCAATGTCGTTGCTGGCATCGCTGAACAGCACCACGGTCAGCGAACCATCGTCGGCCGTTGAGCGCACCTTTGCCTTCTCGCCCTTCTGCAAGGTCTTCAGCAGGTTTGCTTCACTCACCGTCTGTCCTTTATAGATGCGCAGTTCCTGGTTATAGTAACTGCCATGCCAGATGCTGTTATTGGTGAAGTCGACCATCACTTTCTTGCCTTCAACGCCAGAAAGGAAGGTCACCTGACCATTAGTCTTCGACACGATGCCGCCGTCTTTTCCGCCTTCGTCATAGAACTGAAGCGGTGTCTCGCCTACGGTAATGGTCTGCGGGGTGGATGTCATGATGACGATGGCAGGATTCTCCACGGCCACCGATGTGCCGGCTGAGAACGGGCTGACGCCACCGGGCTGTCCTTCGGTAGTAATCTTTGTAACGTCGAGCTGCACTTTAGCTCCAATCGCTGCCGTGGCGAGGATGTCGCCCTTGACGACGAAGTTGTTGGTTCCGTCGCTGAGCGCCTGGTTCAGGGCGAATTTATAGCCGCTGCCATCTTCAGAAACGGTGGCAGAGACAGGTGCGTCGCCATAGTAGAGTTTCAGGGCAGTGGGGTCAACCATGCCCTCGTTCTTAGTCAAGCTGAACGAGATGGACGTCACCTTGTCGGGATTCATCACGCCGGTAGCGGTAACAAAAGCCGTTGCCAAGTCCACGTCCTGCTTCTTTGTAATGGTGGCAGAGACATTGTCGTAGCTTGAACCGGCACCGGTGACGGTCATGTTCTCCAGTGTGACCACCTTGACGGTAGCCTTCCAGCCTGTACACTTGTTGGAATTGCGGTGCATGAAAGCCACCGACAGTGCGCCGTCGCTCGTTCCCGAGGTATAGACGGCAGGCAACGAAGGCTTGTTCTTGTTGTTGATTTTTTCAGCCATCAACGTTCCCGAAAGACCTGTCAGATTCGACGATGAATTCACTTCGGAGCCCATTGTTGCCCACTTGAACGCATCGCCGGCATCGGCAATGCCGTCGTAAAGGTTGATGTAGAGGAAATAGCCGTCGCTGAATTGGTTCAGGTCGATTTCCTCGAAGGTAATCTGAACGGACTTTCCCGCCTCAACGGGCTTGAAGACCGTCAGTGACTGAGCGTTGTAGCTGTTGTTGTCGACGATGTTCTCTGTCCCCCAGGGGTCATAGAACGTGATGACCTCATCGCTTGCGACTTCAATCACTTGTTTTCCGAATTGCTGCTGATTGACGTCGCGGTCGGCCCATGCCCCGAGAGGCACGCCAAGAAGCGCAACAAGCAATAGCAGCTGCAAATGTAATAAACGCTGTTTCATAAGCTATTGTTATTAATTAGTATTGATGTATAAACTATCTCCCGGTAATGACACAGATGCACAGACTTATCCACAGCCAATAAATACTGGCTGTGAACAGTATCGACGGTCGTCTGTTGCGCCTCAAGCGGCCATACGCCAACGAATGCTATAAGGCACGTCAATGCCCTGATAGCTGGCTTTTTCATCGCATAACCATTAAATCATCTTCCACCGTCTTCCGCGAGACGGGAAAGAACAATAGTGAGAGGCAGGTCTTCTGACTTGTTGCCGATGCAAACGTCTTCCCGAAAAAAGTTCAGTGACGCGTTTGTTTGCACCATGAAGGGCAACTCACAGCTGCGGGACAGTCCAGGATTCGCACCTGATTCCCATTTTAATCGCCTGTGCAGCGAACCAATCACGTTTCAGGGAGCAAAGGTATAAAATTTTTGATTAAGTGAGCGCAAAAAAAATGAATTTATTATGCCGAACGTGAAAAAACAGGCAAATTATTGATTAAGAGAGCGCAAAATCACATTTCAAATCACACTTACCCAACCGAATCTGCATACTATTTCACGAAGAAGATTGCGGTCGCTAACCGGAATAGTGATAGCGATAGTCTCTTTCTCCTTACTGCCCAAACAAGACAAAATTCCCAAATATGAGAACAGTTAGCCAAATAATTACCACTTTTTAACTTAAGACAAAAACCGCGGCATCCCCGTAGAGCAATGGCTGAGGCTGCTGTAGGAAGCTCATTAAACGCTGCTTCGTGGGTATCGGAATCGATTTGTTTGGGAAGTGGATATCAATTTCTGTTACTTTAGCAATTTTATGATTGTTTCAGCCGATACCTGCATCTTCGTGACAGCACACATACCTACACCCATGTCCTTAACGCTGGCACCAAGCAAATAAACCTCATCATCAATAATCAAGAAACGGTCGTGATTCTTATGAGGTAATTGAACGAATTCTATCTCTCTATATTGCTCGTTGTGCTTTGTCAAATCCGTTAAGAACGATTCATAATAGCGGCTATGAATCGTGGCTTCAACACCTTTTGCACGTTTGTCAAGCAATGATAGTACACGGTCATCCACGAAGTTGTCTATCAATATTATCCTGTGCTTTGCGCTCCGAACCAAGTCGGAAACATACGACCATGCATCCCATACGCAACCTGTGGCGAAAACATGTTCAGGTAACTGCTGCGGAATTCGTTCCTCTATGGTGGTTAGTATCTGGTTTACTTTCTCGTCAGTTTCTGTTTGGTGCTGTTCGATGCTAAGGATGCGCTGCATCATTAGAGCATTATTGTTCAATATCTCAGGTATTGCCGTGAAAGCACGCATAATACGAATGTTCACGCCTACTGCAGTTTCAGACCTCAGCACGCTACTTAACATGCCAATACCATTCCTGGTGAAAGCATAGGGTAGCGTTCTTATCTTCGACAAATCTTTTGTGGTCGCAATTTGCGACCGCAAAACAGCAATCATCTCATCCTCAGGTGTTTCTGTGGTCGCAAATTGCGACCGCAAAGTATTCCATTCCTCTTTTGTAAGTTGGAACATGAAGTCATCTGGGAAACGTTCAATATTACGCCTTACCTGCTCATTAAGACGTTTGTTCTGAACCCCATAGAGCATTGCCAAGTCGAAATCAACAATCACTCTCTGCCCTCGGATTATGCGGATAAGTTTCTCAATGCAGACGTCTTTTCGGTCACCATTTGTGACCGAAAGCTGTGAATATACAGTTAACTGGTCGTAATTTGTGACTAGTTCACTCGTCACCTTGCTTTCGCTTTGACCTGCAACTTCAGTTTCCTTCTTCTTGCTTTTCTTAGGCATATTTAGTCATGCTTATACGTTATTCGATAGGATTCTGATGTCAGAGGTAGTTAGTCTTGCATCGTAATTATCGTAATTGACAAGACCATGAATCTCGTTAGTTGTAGGACATCCTTCTTTATCAATATCTCCCCAAACCGTAAAGTATGGATATGGGGCTTCAGAATTACGCTCAAGTCCATTTGATGATAAATAGTCAACATCAGCCTCCCATCTGCCCTCATCTTCAAACAAAATGTCATGCTTAGAATCGATCTGCACAAGATAGATTATTCCTTCATGTTTAATCTCAATCAGAATCTTTTCATTTATCCTCATAGCTTTGTTTTATCGTTACCACATCAAATCTTCTGAATAGAAGTTCGTTTGTACTGCCCGTTGCTCTCTTGGAGTCAGTTGAAGCAGTTCTGTAGGATTCTCAAATAAACACAGTTTGGGTTTACTTACGAGGTTGCTGACAATCACAAGAATATAGTCACGCCTGTATTCAGAAGCCTTATTGTATTCATTTTGCGTCATGCGGATGGAGCCATGTTTCTCACGTACACCTTTTACTTCTACCAGTAGGTAAGAATTCCCTGTCTGTATCTGGAAGTCGTAGCCGTCACCCCAAAGACGTGCATCTTCCAGAATGCCATCCTCAAACCTTTCAACGCTTTTGTAGTTTCTCATAAAGTAGAACTCTGCCTCTTTACCCGTTTCCTGCAACTGCTTGAACTTTGACTTTGTGGCAGGCGATGCACTGGCAACAGACAAGTTGATATTGGAATCAATGTCCTTGATGTACATCTTCACAACATTGGCAAACCCATGAGCGTCTTCGTTGCCAAACAAGCTGTCGATGAAGAACTTGATGTGTTCACGCTGATTGCGCTGATACCATCCTCTTCTTCCATTGTCGAAGTACGGATCAAAACTATCTTGTCTGTTAGAAACAGCTTTCCATGTATTCGCAAGACCTAAATCCACGAAGTACTGTCCGAACGCTGTCTTCGTCGTGAAGCCAAACTCTTGGATAAATGTATAATCGAATTTAGCCAGCCCATAGCCAATAAGGTTCATCACCTCCGAAATCTTCTCATTTCGTGTACTCATATTGCAAAAAAGTCGTCAAGAAGCACTATAGACGAGTTATTTCCTGTAAATATCAAGTTCATTATTGTTTTCATCTTTCCAGTCTTTCCAACCATTTGATGAGCCGCCAACGCAGAATACTGCAGCACCGCTTGGAGAATCGAAAGATGCATCTTTGATTAATACTAGTTCTTCACCCTTACGTTCTGTATACTCAGCAATCAATGCTTCACGCTTGAGCTTGGTCTCTATTCTTATCTTTTCAAGATGGCGAGGATTGATTTTGCTGCCTTTCAGCACTACCAGAGTCTGTGTGGCAACGTCAAACAGTCCTTTGGCATCAGCATTGCGTGTAAGTGTACATGTTATCATTCCATCCTTCTTTGGCTCAACAGGTGCGAATGCAGGTGTCTCTCCTGAGGTTGTAATCACATAACCTAATTTCTTGGCTAACTCCACCACCCTGGGGGTATTTCCAATTCCCCATTGGGAACAAACTGCGAAGGTGATGCCATCTGAACTATGCAGCAGTTCACTATCCTTCATCAGAAACCTGTATTTCTCAATTCCCTTTTCGCGAATGTAGTCTGTGGTGCGAATTACTCCGTATGAACCTTGCAACGTTGAAGGGAATGTCTGTTCCAAATCAGCGAATGTGGCAGATGGATGCTCTTCGACGTAGGTCCTCACAAGTTGATAGACGAAGCGACGTTTACCTTGAAATGGGCCTCCATCTATCGAGTATTGAGTTTTATCGTGCTGTTGCTTGGGTTTTACTGTATCAGGAACTTGTTTCTTGGGAGCGACAACAGGCGTAGCTACTAAGGGCTGCTGCCCGTCTTTAGGTGTTGCCGTGAAGTTCAGCGATGCAAGCATACCCACGATGTCGCTTTCTGAGAAGGTGTTGCCGTATTTCTCCATTAAGTACATCTTCAAACCTTCCGCTATTTGTCCCTGGGCATCAGTAATCAGATGGTCTTTGATTTTGTTCAGACTCTCCTGATGGCGCATTTCCTTGATGCGATCCTCGCAGAACTGAACAATAGCCTCCTTACTAAAGCGGTCTTTAGAGAACAGATCAACGAAGCGGGCACCACGCTTGTTGTCCAGTTCCAAAGGAATCGACAGCACAGATATTGCATTCTCACTATCAGGCTGGTCATAGAATATCTCGATATGTTCTCCGATGTAGATGCCTGCTTTCAGTTTCAACTGACGCATATAGGAAACCAATTGGTCTCTATCTTTCGCTATCTGCGTATGCAAAGGACGCTTCACTTCGATAACAAACTGTTTCTTATCATCCTTCTGAATGAGGATGTCTGGCTGTATATGTCCATTGTTGCCGATGGAAAGATTCGGCTTATGGCATATCTCATTCTTGTACCTCATCCAGCCCAACAATTGTAGCTGAGCCTCAATAGTAGAATGATATTCAGGCTCTTCCACACCGTTTTTCTTAGCTTCGCGCAGATAATATACAAATTGGTTCCACTTCTCTAGCATATCTTTCCAAGTTTGTTCTTGTTTGCAAAGATACAAATAATTTTCTTATTTATATATAAAGAGGTGGAATTTATAATTATTTAAATCGTTGGGGGATGTAGTAACTATTCTGCACCCTCTCACTTTCTTCAACAAAAAAATTCAAAAATCTAACTCGACCCGGTTAGCGTTATGGTTATCGTTATCGTTAAAACAATGGGGCGTGTTGGGTTGTGTTACTTTGTATTCTTAACAAGAAATTTGTTGAAAAATAGGTTTTAACTACACTAACACACTTTTCTTACTTATAATCAATGTATTAGACTATGTAGTTAAACTACACTAAACTACATGCTAACTACACTATAACTACACGCAAACTTCATTTAGGCATCCTGAAATGCTGGTTTGAATTTTCGCTAACGTCAGTTCCCGTCAGTTCCGAACTTGGGAACTGACAGTTCCGCCTATTGGAACTGACAGTTTCTCGTATCGGAACTGACAGTTTCCAATATCGGAACTAATTCGGAACTGCCTGAAAAACAATTGATAAGAACGATAATTCGTGTGGAAAGCCCTATTTGGCCGAGGTCCGCCGAATGGGCATGTAGTTTCGATGTAGTTAGCATGTAGTTAAATGTAGTTTAACTACACGGGTTAACTATCAGCATATGAGCGGCTTGAAATGGGCGATGTAGTTAATACCTATTTTTGAGGAAATTTCTCAGAAAGGTATTTTTTTATTGCACATGTACATAGAAGAGGCTATACAAAAAAAACTTATCCCCCACACGGGTGGAGGATAAGCTTTGAGGGTAGCTTTTGCTCTATTCTCACTTATTCACAAATTGCTTTCCGTTCTTGATGCAGATGCCACGATAGGCGCGCGAGACGCGCTGGCCCTGTAAGTTGTAGAGAGCGCTCTGCTGTGCCGACTGCACCGGACTCACGATTGCCGTGGCCGTGCGGATGGCATCGAGCGAGGCTTCCAGATGCAGGTCGTGGGCTCCTGCCACTTCGGTGGATGTCTCGCCCAACTGGGAAACGGTCTGGTTCATGCCGTTATAAATACGAATAAAGTCGATGAAATCGAGGTTTTGGGGCTGTCGGTTCTCATCCACGGCCCAACTGATGTCGATTGAGCATCCTTCTTCATCGCTATTGGGAAGATTGTCGGCATAGCCGTAGCGCAGGAACATCAGCACCCACTGTTTCTTGTATTTCCCCTGTTCGAAATACCAGGCATTCTGCGGCAGACGGGTACCGCTGAAGGTCAGGTTGTCGTCGAGCCAGCCTGGATAATACTCCTGGGTGTGCTGAAACGCATCCATACGCTTGATAACACCCGATTCGCCACGGTTGTCGGTCCAGGGAATCTCCTTCATGGGATTCTTGCGGTAGGTGATGCTGTAGGCATAATCCACCTTCCCCACGCTGTCCACATCGGCCGAGCCGCTAATCTCGTACCAGGGGTCGTCGGGCACGCCGTTATGGTTCTCATCTTTCGAGACCATGATGATGCCCGGCTCGCTACTGCCGCCGGGGATATCCGGGAACATCGCGCTCTGTATGGCGTTGCCAAGAATGTAGAAGTCGCGCTGCCCGCTGATATTGGCAATGCTGTGGTCGAAATGGAAAGTGACGTAGCCGCCATAGCCGCCCAGCGTGATCATGCTGTGACGCTCGTCGGCATAGTCGCCGGCAATGGCCTCGGTGCATTTGGCTGCCATCCTGGCTGCATCGTCGCCCGCCTCCCAGACGGGCAGGTCGTTAACAAACTGTCCCGGAGCGGGCACATACTCGTCGACAGCCAGGACGTAAGGGCTGTGAACGGCGGCATCGGTCATCTGCTGGGCTCCAAGCGGCATCACGCCGATGAATGCCAGAAGGCAGGCCGATGCCGCGATTGTTGATTTTTTCATTTAGTTTTTCCTTTAATAATTCGTTCTATAGAGCTACCATCCCCACTGACTGTAGTTGACGTCGATGCCGCCGAGCAGGAGCCAGTTGGCCAGGGTCTGCTCATACTGGCGCATCAGATAGACGGGAACCTCCACATTGTCGGCCAGCGTATTGACGGGAGCTGCCGAAGCGGGACTGTCGGAAGTGAGATAGTTGTAGACAGCCATGACGTCGGCCAGCGTGATGCCTGAATCGTCGAGCATCTCGTAGGCATCTTCGATCGTCAGGTCCACCTTGGCCAGAGCGTCGGAGATTTTCGCGATGACTTCGAAGAAACTGGCACGCCGCGGCGCACTCAGCTGGCGCACGCTGCCCTGCGGGTCGAGGCTGCCGTCGCTGAAGCCACTGTTCATGTCCTCCACAAATGCGGGCGCGCTCTTCGCGCTCATGTTCTTCACCAGCGCGCGCAGGTCGATGCCCCACCCCTCGATATACTTGACGACCTTCATCAGGTTCATGTCGTGCACCACATCGTGGTAGTAGCGGTTCTGCTCGCCCTCATAGTAGACGACGGGCCAATACTGGATGGCAGCCATGGTCTGCACAAACCATACGGCAGCAGAAATCTGATGATTCAGCTTGAACACCAGCGTATTGGTCTGCAGCGACGACTTGCCGGGCACCAGACTGGGCTTGAAGTTCTTTTTCTTCATCCATGTAATCATGGCTCGGCTGCTCTGTATGGGCACATAGTTGTCGTGGCGGCTGTGCTCGATAAAATAGTTCTGCGTGGGGTCGGGTTCCCAGCCGCTGGCAATCTTGAGTTCGGACAGTTTGGCTGACAGCGCCTTGGCCTGGTCGCTGTTCAGATTCATATAGGCGGGCTGCAGCAGCTGATGGAGCGAGTCGATGGAAACGTCGCTGTTCTGGGTGAGCACCGACTTGTCTTTCTTCACGACGTATTCCTTAGCGTTTGAGGCCACCGGCTCCTTGAACAGGTCGCTGTAGTTGATGCCCAGATGGTAGTTCTCGTTGACGGAGATGAGGAAGGTGGCCACGTCTTTCCAACTGTCGCACACATCCTTCTTCACGAACTCGCTGTAGGCCTTCTCGCAATCGAGCACGCCACCGCCAGAGAAACTCTTGTCGAAGGTGATGCCCTTGTCCTTATACTCCATGTCGCGCAGCTTGGCTATGTACATTGTTTCTGTTCCGCCCTGCGAATAACCTATGTTGAACTGGAACTTGCCCAGCGGGACATTCTTGTCGGTAAGCATCTGGCGGGCAGCCACCAGTCCGTCGAGCGAGTTGCGCGCATTGGTATCGCCGCAGAGATAAGACACCTTGCGGTCGATGCTGGAGCCATAGCCAATGTAGTCGCTCGAAACGACGATATAGTTGGGCTTCAGCGGACTGGCCAGAATGCCCGTCTGCACTTCGATTCCGCCCTGCGAGGGAGCCTCCGAGGGATTGCCGATGGTGAAGTGGTTGTACAGGATAATGCCGTCGCAGGGCACGCTGCCGTCCATCACGTCCGAGGGAATCAGCACTACGCCGCTGA
The DNA here is from genome assembly GCA_017508965.1 of Prevotella sp. Classification (GTDB taxonomy): domain Bacteria; phylum Bacteroidota; class Bacteroidia; order Bacteroidales; family Bacteroidaceae; genus Prevotella. Next base: position 34,052 of record JAFWQT010000111.1, read on the forward strand.
CGGTGGCGTCCTTGCCTTCGCCGTCCTTCGAGGGATACTCATATATTATATAATGAACGGGGCGCGAACCCAGCGCCACGCTTTCTATCTTGGCCTTCACAATGGTGTCGGTCTCATACAGAATCTTGTAGGCGGTCTGTGCACTTGCAGTCGTCAGCATGGCGACCACAGCAATAAGGGTGAGTGTTATCTTCTTCATTGTATGAGTGCATTAATTATTTGATGATACGTTTGCGGATGCCCTTGGCCGTCTGCTCGATGTAGATGCCACTGGCGGGATGGCTGACGCGCTGGCCGCTGATGTTGTAATACTCCGCATTACCTTCGGCCTGTGCATCATTGCCAATGGCCTGGATACCAGTAGACTTCCTGTCGGTCAGCTGGAACGTTGCAGCCACGGGGAAGTGGTCGCTCAGCGCCTTGCCATTATGCTTGAAGCCTTCCATGTCGCGACTATACGACAGAGGCTTGAGACTCATGCTGGCCGATGCTGGATTGATGTAGAGAATCTTGTCGAGCGACTCGCCGCCGTGCTCTTCTTCACGGTCGTCGCGCACGCGGTTGTCCTCCTGATAGTCGGGGAACTTGCCTTTGTTCTGCAGTTCCACCCACACGTCGGCTATCGTGGCCTTGCCCGAGGCGTTGATGGCATCAATGAAATCCTCCTTCGCCTTGTCGCGAAAATAGAATGTGTTGAAGTCGCCCAAGACGATGACGGGGCGGTCGTCCAGCCGGTTCAATATTTCATCGCGCAACTGCTTCCGCTGGTTCTGGCGGGCGGCGCGGTCGGGACCGGCCTTGCCTTCCTCGGTGTCAAGGTCGTCCTCGGCATCCATGTGCACGTCGTAAACCACCAGCTGCATCCCGTTTGCCAGCGTCACCTCATAGCGGCGGAAGCCCTTGGTGGCCAGCAGGTCGTTGTTGTGGCTGAACTTTCCGAATCCGTCGGCCCATGCCGTGCGCTGTCCGGCCGACACGTTGTGGCCGTTCTTCCAGCAGGCCATCAGTCCGTCGCACTCGAAACGATGGTTCTGCAGGTGCAGGAAGTCTACCTTATGGCCTTCGAGCCCGACGTCGCCGCTCCATGTGTCAAACCGATAGTTATCCTCCATCACGATTGACAGTTCCTCGTGATAGTTGAAATCCTCCTGCAGGAACATCAGGTCGTAGTCCTTCTTCAGCAGGTACTTGCCAATGCGCACCGTGCCCGGGCTGCCAGGTCCTTCGGCATTGACGTTGAACACCAGAATCTTCTGGGGCAGTCCGTCGATGTTCAGCGTGGCAATGCTGAACTGCTCCGTCTGCTGGGCCTGCCCCGAAACAGCCATGCCAAGCGCCACGACTGCCGAGAGAATGTGTCTTTTAAACATACTTATCATTACGATTTGTTTGGTTACCAGATAGTTAAATACTGCGTGCAAAGATAATAATAAATTCGCAAAGCTGTTTCTGCAAAATGTTAAAAAAGCGGGAATCCCTGCTTTCCCCTACAACATAGACGCACAACTCCCTAAAACGAAGAATCCACGAAAACGGCATGGGCGGGAATGTCGCCGGTGCGGACGCTCCAGTCGAATGTTCCGTCGGCCTTGAAGTGGAACAATTCGCCACTCGACACATAGTTCTTGGCATCCATCAGGTAGAAATCCTTGTCCATGGGATTGACAATCAGTCCATAGGGCATCCGGATATTGTTCAGTTCGGGAGCATCCGTCAGACGGTCAGCCACCACCCGATGACTTCGCACGTTGACGATGCCATAGCTGACGGTGTTGCGCTGTAACTCGTTGCTCCATTGCGTGCCTATATAATATAAGGAGTCGCCCACGATGCACATCTCGCTGATGGACAGTTCCAAAGAATCACCCACGGCCGCTATCCCGTCGCTGCTCTGCTGCAGGCAATAGACGCGCGGAGGCACCTCTTCGTAGTTTCCGCGCGACGTTACCCACAGCTGTCCGTATCGGTCAACACGACAGCGGTGCAGGTTAAGCCCCACGTCGATTGTCTGCTCCACCCGGAACCTGTCCAGGTCGACCACGCTCACCCGGTGGTCATACTCAGGTGGCATATAGCCGCCGCTGTTGGCCACATAGAGTTTCCCGTCAACAATGGCCATCTCTTCCGGCTGATAGCCCACTTCCACACGGTCTACAATCTTTAGCGAAAGGGTGTCAACCTTATACACTACGCCCACCTGCGATTCGTCGCCCATCACCGGACCGGCAAAACTGCTCACGTAGGCAAAACCCTTATGGAAAGCCAGATAGCGGCAGTTGGGGATGTCCACTTGTCCTATGCGCCGGGCATCCTTGGCGTAGGCCACCTCCACCTTGTTCGAGCAGTTGATGACCATCCAGAGGCGTGAACCATATATCTTGATGTCGTTGCCCACGTCGCCCAGTTCCTTCACTGTGGTGGGATTCTGTGCCGAATAGATGTTGCGGTGATACTGTGCTGTGGTCAGGTCCAGGTAGTCGAGCGTGCATTTATTGCTGCCCATATTCCCCTCGCAAAGCACATACATCCCCTTAGTGTTGCCCGAGGTAACCGCCTCAGCGCCCGTCTCGTAGGTAGTCGCATAGATAATCGGGTCGTCGGTGCGGCAGGAGGAAAGGAGAAGACCAACTAGAAGACCCACCCCCACCCTCCCTATGAGGGAGGGAGCAAATACTCTCAGCCTATGTTGTAAATATTTATATGTCATTACTTATCTTAATTCAAACTTAGCGTTTATCATTCCGTGCTTATCACTAATCGCTCCCTCCCTCATAGGGAGGGCGGGGGTGGGTCTTCTATCCCTCATAGGGAGGGCTGGGGTGGGTCTTCTTCTTTTTTATTTTTATATCCCCCACTCCACCGTCACTCCATAGTTCCGCTTCGGCATCGGATAGTTCAGGATGACGTCGTAGTCCTGCGAAAACAGGTTGTTCACTTCGACGAGCACCTTCAGCCGGTTGCGCCCTATCTGGAACTGGCGACTCAGCGACAGGTCGCTGGTGTACCACGGCTGCATGTAGTTATACACGATGTTCTCCTGCTGGTTGTAGCGCTCGCCGGCATACAGGAAACTGTAGTTCAGGTCCCAGTCGTGATAGCTGATACCCAGAATGGCCGAGCCGCTATGCCAGGGGATATAGGGAATCTGGTCGCGATAGTAGGAGGTGGAAGGGTCGGTCACGTCGCGCGCATCCTGATAGGTGTATTGCACGCGCCCCGACAGCTGCAAGCCCTTCATCGGCGCTATGGCCAGTTCACCCTCCACGTCGATGCCCTTGATATGTACCTTGCCCAGATTGAGCATTGTCCAACGAAACTGCTGACCTTTGGGATAGGCCACAATCTTGTCGTGCACGGTGTTATAGTAGGCATCCGTCTGCCAGCGCACATGGCGCAGCAGTCCGTCGGTCCAATCTTTTTCCACCACGAAGCCTACGTTGTATTGCAAGGCCGACTCCGGCTGCAGCGAGGCATTGCCCAGATCGGTATAGTAGAGGTCGTTGAAGGTAGGCATGCGGTAGCTCTTCTTGGCAAAGGCCCGCAGCGAGAGCAGCTTGCTCCTCAGCGGATAGGCATTCACGAAGACGGCTGGCGTCAGCGCCCGTTGCGAGGTATGCACCGTTGCCGTGCGCTCGTGACGGGTGTCACCGATGAACTGTGCCATCAGCGAGCCCTGGATGTTGAACCACGGATGGTTGTAGGCCGTGGCCACCGAGGCATAATGCCCCACGCGGTGCGGACTGACAAACGCCCGCATATCGGCATCCAGTTTGTTCCACTTCAGGTCGTAGGCCAGCGATGCACTCCAGCAGGGCAGTATTTCATAGACGTTAGAACTCGACACGAAGAATTCCTGCTGGCGGTAGGTGTTGTCCACGCGCAGCGTGGTCGTGTCGCGGTTCACGTAGTGGGTGTTATAGTAGGCATACTTTGCCAGCAGCCGCGTACTGAAACGCTGTCCCACGCTCTTGTTCAGATAGGCTTGCAGGAAAGTGTTGTGGTCGGCCTGACGCTCGCCGCGCCGCCACACATTGTTCACGATAGCTCCGGGGATGCCACGCTCAGAATGATACGTGTAGGCCTTCAGGTTCCAGCCGCCGTCGTCAATCAGTCCATACACGTTGGCCTCGGCGCGCATCGCCCACACGTCGCCGTTATGGCGTGTGGCCGTGGTATCGTAGGCCACGGTGCCGTCCTGGTTCAGGCGACGGTAGCGGAAATCGTATTTACCGCTCGACGAGATAAACTCCGCATTCACCGACGAACTCACCATTCGCGACAGCCGCTGCTCCCAGAGCGTGGAAAGACGGAAATGGTCGCTTGAGGCATATTTCGTCTTTACCTTCAGGTTCCAGTCGCGCCCCTCGGTAAACTTCGGCCGGCGTGTCTTGATATACACCGAACCGGCATTGCCGAACTCCGAAGCCGGCTGGAAGATGGCACTCTTCTGTCCGTTGTAGAGCGTTATCTCATCCACATTGTCCATCGAGAACTGCCCCAGGTCCACCTGTCCGTTCTGCGCATTGCCCAGTTGGATGCCATCGTAGAAGATGCCCACATGGTTGCTGCCCATCGAGCGGATGTTCACCGTCTTGATGCCCCCCACTCCGCCATAGTCCTTCAGCTGCAGACCGGCAAAATAGCGCAGGGCATCGGCAATGTTGTGCGCGTTCAGCCGCTCCAGTTCCTTCCCTTTCATGGTGTGCGAGGGAATCACCTCGCGGTAAGTCAGGTTCTGGGTAATAACCACCTCGCCGACATGCTGGATGCTGTCGAATGCCGTCTTGCGGCCAGACTTCGGCTGTGCTGCCGCAAAGACTACCACAAAGCACATCAGTGCAGAAATGGCAATGCCTCTCATCATACTTAGTGTCAGCAAGCGCCTATCCTCGAAGCGCATGGTGAATAAAAGCCGACGGCAGGTCTTCTGACTTACTCCCCTCTGAAGGCGCCTTCCCGTCGGACGGACAGTGGCATCGTTGCCTTCACACAATGGGGACTTACAGCTGCGGGACAGTCTGGGATTCTCACCCAATTCCCTTTTCATCGCACAATGCGAACCAATCAGCGCTGCAAAGATACGAAGAAACGAGCGAAGTGCATAACTTTTTATTGAAAAAAGTTGTTACAGAGTCATCAAACCCCCTCCAACCTCCCCGAGGGGAGGCTTCTGAACTCCCCTCCCATCGTAGGGGAGGGGCTGGGGTGGGGTCAGTATTCAGGATGGCTGTACATGGTCGGGCTTCGCCCTCGAAATTAAATTAAAAATTCATCATGTAAAGGGAGTGCCCTTAGGGCAGAAATCTCAGCGACCGTTGGTTCTCGCCGAGGCGACTTCAGAATAATTCTAAATATAATTTTAAAAATAATTTCGAGCGAAGCGACCATACAGACCCCACCCCTAACCCCTCCCCTTGAGGGGCGGGGAGTTCAAGAGCCTCCCCTCGGGGAAAGGCTACGGGTAGGCGAGCTTGCTC
>JAFWQT010000112.1 GCA_017508965.1 Prevotella sp.
ACGTACTGCAGGATAGCAGAGGGGAAATATTCTGTGAGATCCTTCTTGTTGATAGTGATCTTACCGGTGCCTTCTGTCATGTAGATACGGGCTACACTGCTCTTGCGGCGACCAATTGCATTAATTACTTCCATCTTCTATTCCTTATTTATTTATACTGGTTAATATCAATTGCCTTAGGCTTCTGAGCCTGCATGTTGTGCTCGGTGCCCTCGAAAACATAGAGATTGTCGATAAGACGACGGCCCAGACGACCCTTGGGGAGCATGCCCTTCACAGCGTGACGGATGATGCGGTCCATACCATGGGGACGCTTGCGCAGCTGAGCAGGAGTGTTGAAACGCTGTCCACCGGGATAGCCTGTGTAGCGAGTGTACACCTTGTCGGTTTCCTTCTTGCCGGTGAAAACCACCTTGCTGGCATTAATGATAATCACATTGTCGCCGCAATCCACATGAGGTGTGAAACTGGGCTTGTACTTTCCGCGAATCAGCTTAGCTACCTTTGAGCAAAGACGACCCACAACCTGGTCGGTGGCGTCAATCACCACCCACTCCTTGTTCACTGTTTCCTTGTTTGCGGAAATAGTCTTGTAACTTAAAGTGTCCATAAAAAATTTAAATTGTTACTATAATTTTGTTACTTACTACGGATATGTCGCCATCCGACTGCGCCTGGCTTCACGTACCTGGAAACGAGCAGACTCTCCGCCTGCCAGTGAGCAAGAGATTCACAAACCGCAGCGACCTCATGGAAAATGAATCATGGAATGTATTTCAACTCGTAACTTGAAACCACAATCCTGAATCTTCTTCGGGTAGGCTGCTATTTACACTCTGCCCTGGAGGGTTCTATGGCCCTCGTAGAATCGGGATGCAAAGGTACTACTTTATAATGAAGAATGAAGAATGAAGAATAAAGAATTTTATTCCAAAACGCATTTTTTATTGTTTTTTAACAAGCGGAAGACCCGAAATACTACCAAGCGCGAAAAAAAATCTAGAGAAATTGTTCGAAAAGATAATGATTCGAAGAAATTTTTCTAGAAAAATTATCGCAAAAAATAGGCCCCCGAAACTTCTCGCTCCGGGGACCATTCATAAAAACGATATTCTACTAACCTAAAAAACTATTTAACTATTAACTATTACTCATTCAATTTTGTTTAATCTAAATTATTGTCTGTCTCGTATTTGGCGGTCTTTGTTTTTTTTCTGATGCAAAGTTACGCGTTTTCCTGTGGCCGTCAATAGTTTTTTGATTATTTCTTCCTAAGTTGTTGAGACAAAGCGCCGTTGTTGAGACAAATCGGGGGTAAGGGTGCCGATTTTTGTCCAATCAGATACTTTTTCATGTTCAAAAAGCATAATTAATTTGCTTTTTTCACTCGTTTCAATTAATTTTGCAAACAAAACGAAATAACCGCATCAGCGGAACTGTATATGACAATAGACCAAGAAGCTCTGCGCCGCCGCTTTAACCCCGAGGGCTCGCTCATCCGCCGACAGCAGGACCGGATGACCGAAATGCTGAAGGTGCTCGACGGCATCTGCCAGAAACATCAGATAAGATACTGGATTTGTGCCGGCACGCTGCTGGGACAGGTACGCCACGGAGGATATATCCCCTGGGACGACGACCTCGACGTGGAGATGCTCCGCGAAGACTATCTCAGGCTGATGGAAATACTGCCCGCGGAATTGCCCGACCATCTGGCGCTGCAAACGCCCGACACCGACGAAAACTATTTCTTCGGCTACGCCAAGTTGCGCGACCTGAAGAGCCACGTGACGGAAGTGAACCGCTACGACCGCATCTTCAAATACCAGGGAATCTTTATCGACATATTCCCAATGGAGAAGGCGCCGCACCCGCTGCGCTGGATTTCGAACCGCTCGCTGGGATTCTGCTATAAGATTCTAAACGACAAGCGGTTCAGCGATGAAGAGGCTGCCCGCCGGGTGCGCCGCATCAGCCGACTGAACCGCAAATGGGTGTTCCCCGTGCTGCGCTTCGTGGCCCGCTTCTGGCCAATGGGCGAAAAGGTGACCTACTCGTATGGCATCCCCTACAACGACGTGAGGCGGCGGTCGTATCTGTTCCCTCTCAGGCGCGACATGTTCGACGGCATCGAGGTGTCGGTGCCCCAAAACGCTGACCCCTACCTGCACGACAAGTTCGGCGACTATATGACGTTGCCTAACCTTGACGAACTGCATCCCCACGCTGACAACATAGAATTCTACGACGATGAAACATCCCGCTAAGACAGACGTTGCCGTACTCATCTTGTTCTTCAACAGGCCAAAATTCCTCGGAATGGTCTTCGATGAAGTAAAAAAGGCACGCCCCGCCAAACTGTTCCTCTATCAGGACGGGCCGCGGGGAGAGCGCGACATGGAAGGCATCGAGGGATGCCGGCAGATTGTCAGCGACGAGCAAATAGACTGGGAATGCGAGGTTCACCGGCTTTATCAAGAGAAAAACTACGGCTGCGACCCTTCGGAATACCTTTCTCAGAAATGGGCTTTCAGCCATGTAGAGAAATGTATCATACTCGAAGACGATGACGTTCCCTCACAGTCGTTCTTCCCATTCTGCAAGGAGTTGCTCGACCGCTACGAGAACGATGAGCGCATAGGCATGATTGCCGGATTCAACAGCGACGAGGTGACCGAGGGAGTTCCCTACGATTACTTCTTCACCACGGTGTTCTCTATTTGGGGATGGGCCTCGTGGCGGCGCGTTATCGACCAATGGGACAGCCAGTACACGTTTCTTGACGACGAGTACGGCATGAAGCAGACGCGCAACCTTTGGAAGGAACGCAAGTATCGCTCCTACTTCCTCGACATGTGCGAGCAACACCGAAAGAGCGGCAAAGAATATTACGAGACCATCTTTGGGATGAGTCTCATCCACAATCACCAGCTGGCCATTATGCCGACAAAAAACCTGGTTAACAACTACGGGGTGACTGAGGATTCCACACACTTTACGGCCAATCTGAACACTATTCCCAAAAGACTGAAGAAGGTGTTCACCATGAAGCGCTTTGAACTGGAGTTCCCCCTGAAACATCCCAGATACGTCATCGAGGACATCGACTACAAGCATCATGTGTATCGCACCAACGCATGGGGACACCCCTGGATAAAGATGCGCTACTCGCTGGAAGAACTGTGGAACAACCTGCGGTACGGGAATTTCAAGATGATTGGCCGGGCCATACGCAACCGGCTGGGCATCATGTTTGGGGGGAAGAAATTCAAGTGAGGAGTGATAAGTGATAAGTGATAAGTGATGAGTGATAAACGAGTATGGAAGAACAGACGCTGAAAGAAAAGACTGCAAAAGGACTGCTTTGGGGAGGCATCCACAATGGCATCATGCAGTTGCTGAACCTAGTGTTCGGCATCTTTCTGGCACGACTGCTGACTCCTTCCGACTACGGAATGATTGGCATGCTGCTGGTGTTTTCTTCTGTGGCCGGCATCCTTCAGGAGAGCGGATTCACCACCGCACTTATCAACAGGAAAGAATTCCGGCACGAAGACTACAATGCCGTGTTCTGGTTCTCCACGCTGACGGGCGCCACCTTATATATAATATTATTTCTGTGCGCACCCCTCATTGCCCGTTTCTATCATCAGCCCGAACTGACGTCGCTGGCGCGCTATATGTTCCTGTCGTTTGTCATCTCGAGCATGGGAATTGCCCACAATGCCCTGCTCATCAAGCAAATGAAGATCAGGCAGAATGCCATTATCGGCATCACCAGTCTGTTCATCTCGGGCATCGTGGGCATAACGATGGCCTACAACGGAATGGCCTACTGGGGCATCGCCACCCAGACGCTCACCTACGTGTTCTTTATCGTGGTGGGCAGATGGCATTTCTCGGGATGGCGCCCCACGTTCTCCTTTAACTTCAAGCCACTGAGAGAGATGATTGGGTTCAGCATGAAGATTCTGGCCTCGAACCTCATCACGCAAATCAACAACAACATCCTGACGGTCATCCTCGGACGCTTCTACGATTCCCATCAGGTGGGATTCTACAACCAGGCCAACAAATGGAAAGACATGGGCAGCTACACGGTGCAGGGAATGACGAACAGCGTCTCGCAACCCGTGATACGGCAGGTGGAGGAAGAGAGTGAACGGCTGATACGCATATTCCGCAAGATGCTGCGCTTTGCGGCATTCATCTCCATGCCCTGCATGTTCGGACTGGCGCTTACCGCTCCGGAAATCATCACCATTGCCATTACCGACAAATGGCTGGAGAGTGCCCGACTGATGCAGATTCTTTGCATCGGCGCAGCCTTTATGCCCATCCAGACGCTGATGTACAACATGATTATCAGCAAGGAGCGTTCCGACATCTGTCTGTGGAACACCATCGTCTTCGGCATCACCCAGATAGTGGTGGAGCTGTTCTGCTATCCCTACGGCATCACAACGATGGTGTGGGCATTCACCGCCATGAATATTGCGTGGCTGACCGTGTGGTGGTACTATGTGTGGAAACTGACGGGACTTTCGGGATGGCTGGTACTGAAAGACATCCTGCCCTTTGTCGTTATCGCCGGCGGCAGCATCCTGGCTGCCGGATATGCCGCCTCGTTCACGCCCAACATCTATTGGTCGCTGCTGGTGAAGATAGCCGTTGCGGTGGTTCTCTATGCATCAGTGATGTATCTCTCGGGAGCCAACATCTTCCGTGAAAGCGTTGCCCAGATAACTGGAATGATTAGGAAGAAGCATGAATAACCTGTTCAAGATACGCAAGGACGAGCGTGTGTTTGCCGCCGTAGTGGCCGTCGTGTTGGC
>JAFWQT010000113.1 GCA_017508965.1 Prevotella sp.
TAAGTGCCCAAGAATCAGCGATGTGAGCCAGAAGAGCAGGCAACCGCCCAGCACGCGGAAGGTGACCATCGTTAGGCCATCGATGCCGTGTGTCATGGCGTCTTTCCCCAGCGGAGCCATCAGTCCCCAGAAGGCACAGGCTCCGAACATCGAAAGGTGGGCAATCAGCGGGCGGTTTGTTTTCATTTGCTTGATTTTTCTGCAAAGGTACGATTAAGCGAGCGCAAATGCAAATAAAACTTGTTTAAATTTGCTTTGCCGAGCGCAAGTACCTTCTCGAAAGGCGATGACAATAAAGATTTGCGGGTAAAAAATGCCGACAACGAGGTTTTGCAATCTGGAAAATGAAATCGGCTTGAAAACCGAAGAAACGGGATTTCAGACCGATATTATCTGCATTAGTTCACCAAAAGATATTGAATTGAAGGAATTTTTCTAGATTTTTTCCTGCAAATAAATATCTTTTGATGGGCAAATAAACTTCATTTGACCATTAATTAAAGTCTATTTAATGGTCAAAAACCCTTTAATTCGCCTTTGGAATCGCTTTTTCGCCTCTGTCAATCATCTTCGTTCTTCGTAGATTGCTGGTTTCCAGCTACTTGAAGAAAACCTTCCAAAACTCGCGAATTTGCGCCCCATCGTCCGTTTGCTGAATAATTCGCGAGTTTTACCCCCGAAAATTCAGAATTTATTTTACACCATTTCTAGCCGTCGGTTCCCTAAAACGATGCTCTGGCGCTCCCCTTCCGATGAAACAAATATCAGCAAGAAAAGGCTTTGAGAGGGGAATTTGTAATTATTTGCAGCGAGTTGTGCGTTAATTTTCGCAAATAGATTGCCGGTTTCGTTGGTTTTTACTATCTTTGAAGCGAAAAATGGACGACTATGAAATACGCTGAGTATATCGAACAGATTGAAATCGACTCGCTGTGGAGCGGCCGGAAGCATGTGGTGTGGAACCTTGACCGCCGGGTGAATATCCTGAGCGGAATCAACGGCGTGGGTAAGAGTACTATAATAAATAAGGTGGTGAAGAGCGTCGAAAACCACGGCGACCTGGTGAACCATCTGCTGAAAGGCGTGCATATCAGGACGGTACCACATGACGCAACCCACGTGCGGTTCGACGTTATCCGCTCGTTCGACCGTCCGGTCATCAACAGGGATGTCATCAGCCGCATGGATATTTCGCTGGCAACTGAACTGGACTGGCAGCTCTATAAACTGCAGCGGAAGTATCTGGACTATCAGGTGAACATCGGCAACCGCATCATTGCCGAGCTGCAGAAAGGCAATTTGCAGGCAGCACAGGAGTTCTCGGCGGCTAAGACGAAGTTTCAGGATCTTGTCGACGACTTTTTCAGCGACACCGGCAAGAAGATTGTCCGCACCGAGAACGAAATCCGTTTCTCACAGATTGGCGAGACGCTGGTGCCCTATCAGCTGTCGAGCGGCGAGAAGCAGATGCTGGTCATCCTGCTCACGGTGCTGGTGGAGAACGAGGAACCCTACGTGCTCTTCATGGACGAACCGGAGATTAGCCTGCACGTCGAGTGGCAGCAGCGGCTCATTGAGACCATACTCAACCTGAATCCAAACGTACAGATTATACTGACCACCCATAGCCCGGCCGTCATCATGAACGGCTGGATGGACAGCGTGACCGAAGTGAGCGACATCACTGACTAAGACCTTCATCGACAGAAGAAGGCAAACAGGGCAAACGCATTAGTATGAGCACAGAAAATAACAATCCACAAAGAAATAATCCCGGCGGCCAGCCTGACAGCTTCAGGCGGAAACGGCACAGGACCGGATTGTCGGGCTATATCTCGTCGCAGTATCAGGAGGCGGCCAACAGGCTGCGTTCGAAGAATGCGCGCAAGAAGATTGTGGCCTATGTGGAGAGTTACGACGACATATTGTTCTGGCGCTCGGTGCTCTCGCGCTTCGAGAACGAAAGCCGCTACTTCGAGGTGATGCTCCCGTCGCACAAGGTGCTTGAGCGCGGAAAGAAGTCGGTGCTGATGAATCTCATCATGAAGGAGAGGAGGGAACAGGAAAGGAATGATACTGCCCAGCCGCAAGACGATGACGGCAGCGGCCTGCACAGCCGGCTGGGACCGTCGATGATTGCCTGTGTGGATGCCGACTACGACTATCTCATCAAGGGCGCCACCGAGACTTCGGCGAAGATTTGGAACAGTCCCTACGTGCTCCACACCTATGCCTATTCCATTGAGAACCTGCAATGCTATGCACCCTCGCTCCATAACGTGGTGGTGATGGTGACGCTCAACGATAACCGCATCTTCGATTTCGAGGAATGGATGAGGCAGTATTCCGAGGCCATCTTCCCGCTCTTTGTGTGGAATATATGGCATTATCGCCGCACCATCTACGGACAGTTCACCATAAAAGACTTCAACCGGGTTATCGAACTGGGCGGTTTCTCGCTTCAGAATCCTGAAGCCTGCATACAGAACGTGCGCAACAAATGCTACAAGAAGGTGGGATGGCTGCAGCGTGAGCATCCGGATGCCAAGGAGAGCTATCTGGCGCTGAAGAGGGAACTGATTGAAGAACTGGGCGTCACACCGCAGACCACCTATTTATATATA
>JAFWQT010000114.1 GCA_017508965.1 Prevotella sp.
ACACAGAGGCACAGAGATACATAGAGGCACAGAGTAATAATTCTAAAACTCTGTGCCTCTGTATCTCTGTGTTTTATAAATTTATTACTTTCTCATGAGCTTCTTACCGTTCTTGATGACGATACCACGGTAGTCGGCACCTACGGGTTGTCCCATGACGTTATAGGCCGGTGTTTCGCCCTCGTCGCTGACAACCGACTGAATGGCCAACGGAGTGCTGCTGGTGACGTTCACTTCGCATATCTTAGATTGCTTCTCCTTGCCTTCGGCATTAACGGCAATGGCCGTGATGTTGTATTTACGCATTTCGGAAGGTATGAAGGTGCATACGTAAGGAGATGTGGTGGCAGTGCCTATCAGCAAGTTGTCGGCATAGAACCTCACCTCACTGACGGAGCTGTTCCTTGCAGTGGCCCTGGACGTAACCGTGACATGGTCGCCTACACCATAAGGACCTGCAGAAACTTTCAGCAGACACGAGCCGTCGGCTTCCTCGTAGCGGTTGAAGGTGATATCTTTGATGTTGAAGCCGCCCTGTTCTACGAGCAGGGTGAACACATGGCGACCGGCTTTCAGCTCAGTCATGATGCTGCCGTGCAGCTTCTTCCACTGACCTTTGCCGCCCGTATTGGGAACTTCCATAAATTCGGTGAGATACGACAGACTGTCGAGACCGTATTCTGCCAGGTGGAACCTGCCGTTTGACGATGAAGAGGCCACGGTGGCATCGAACGAATAGAGTCCGTCTTCCTTTACGTCAACCGTGTAGTCCATCCATTGTCCGGTAGTCGCAGCCGTTACGGTTGTGCGCGATGTGTTGTTGTAAGCTATGCCCGAAACGCCCTTGTCGTATTCTTCTATATTGATGGTGCCAGGCAGTTCAGGCACTTCACCGAAAGGCTCGTGCTTGGAAGTACCGCTCACCACGCTGAAGCGGCCATAGCGCTCGTAGGTGGAACCGTCGGTTGCGGTAACCACAGCCTTTGTTTTCTTCCATCCGGATGTCGAGCTGGTTGGCACTGCATACTCTACAATATAAGGAGCTTGGGTCATCGTGGCTGCCAACTCGTCGTCAACATAAAGATCCACCTTCTCGATAGTCTTGGTGGCCAGACTGGCATTAACCTTGATGGGCAGCACATCGCCCCTGACAACTTTCAGGGCAGCCGGACGGATATAGATGGAGGCCTCTTTCTTCGTTCCGGGCAGTGGACCCACGGCGCTCTTGGCGGCTTCGGTCTGCATATACTCCTTAATCCAAGTCATGGCAGGACGTTCTGCGCTATTCTTGTAAAGACCAGAGTTGTTAACCCAGGTGGCTCCATGTATGTAGCCCCACAGGGTGACACCTGCGCAATAGGGCGCTTCCCACAAAATGGGCAACACCTTCTGGTACTGTGCCTTTTGCTGGGCGTCGTTGGCTATGTCTATATCCAGTTCGGTGACGAACATGGGCATCTGCAGGGCATCCTGCTGCTTTTTCAGCGCGCTCTTCAGTTCGGTATCACTGATGCCGCTCAATTCGTGCGACTGATTGCCGTAGGCATCGATGGGAGCACCGGCATCGCGCAAAGTCTGCACCAATGTGATGTAGGCGTCAAGATCATACCGGATGGAGTTGTAGTCATTGTAAATCAGAATGGCATCCGGCCAGCGCTGGTAGGCCATGTCGAAGGCCTTGATGAGCCAGTCGTAGCCCGTCTTGCCGCCGCCGCCCAGCGTCTCCTTTATCATGGGGTTGCCAGGTTGGTGATTACCCACTGCCTCGTTCACCACGTCGATCATGGGCAGTGTGTTGAACTTGGCCTTTGCATGGTCGAACCAGTTGGTGAGAGCCGCAAAACGCTCCTTTGGCGACAAGTCAGGCAGCCAGTCGGGATACTGTGCACCCCATACCAGCGCGTGGAACTTGTAGGTAAAGTTGTTCCGCTTGGCATAGCTGAAAGCATTCTCTGCTCCTCCCCAGTTGAAGACGCCGCGGTTTCCTTCCACCGACGACCACTTCGATTCGTTCTCACAGGTAATCTGGTTCCAAAGCGTATAGTAGGCGGGAACGCCGCCGCCTGCCTCCACATTGCCTCGGGTGGTGATGTTGCCCAGGAACTTGTACGGATTGCTCGACAGCTGGGCACGTGATGTTGCGGGCAGCAACACTACTGCCAGCAAAAGACTGATTTTGAATATTCTTTGCATCGTATTAATTGAGATGATTATTAATTCCTTTTAGGTCAGGTATGTTTTGTCTGCAAAAGTAATGCATATAATTTACTTTTGCAAAAATAACAGACCGATACACGCGGAAGATATAGAAAAAGGAAAGAGTTGGTTACATTTTGCCTTATTTCTTCCGCGCCTTCACCCTCGATTTGATGGAACGAACGGCCGAAGGACTGACGCAGAGTATCTGGGCAATGTCGTCGTCTTGCTTGCCCATGTCCTGTAATATAAGATAGGTGTAGAGGCGGGCGGTGAGATGGTCGTAGCCGGTGGTCCATTGGTGGAAGGTGGCGTAGTGGCTCACGGAATAGTATTCTATGAGACTGTTCTCGTCGTCGGCCGACGGGGGCAGTTTGCCGCCTGCCGTGATAAGGTCGAACACTTCCTTGCCGCGGCCCAGGCGCTCGTTGGTGGAGCGGCGCGCTGAGGTGATTTTGTCGTTCAGCCGGTTTATTTCCTTGTCGTGTGCCTCGCTCTCCTGCGACAACACCTCGATGCGCTGCTGCGCCTGCTCTATGGTCTGGGCATTCAGGTCGAGTATGCTGTTGAACTGTTCGATGCGCCGGCGGTTGAAGTAGAGAATCACCAGCACCATGAGGATGGCCAGCAGCAGTATTCCGAACAGATAGGCCAGCAGTTGGTAGTGGCGGCGATTGGTGGCCTGCTTCTCGTACTGATGCTGCAGTTCGGCAATCTTCTCCTGTTCGTAGGTGTGGTGCAGCAGTTCTTTGGCCAGGGTGATGAACTGGGCGATGTTGGCGGTTTTCTCGTGGTCGTGCAGCATTTCGAATTCGCGCTGCTGCGTGGCGGCATTCAGGATGCGGGCCACCAGAAAGCGGGTCTCCCGGCATTTCTGCAGTTCCAGTCGGTTGTCGCTGGCCTCCGCTGCCAGTTCCCCTTCCTTCAGTATCAGTTCAGCCTCGGCATAGCGGTTCCGCTCACACAGCTGCATCGCCCGCTCATAGTGGTTGCCAGTGGGCATGATGCTCCCTTGCGGCTGTTCCTGATGGGTGCAGCCGGTAACGAGTAGCAGCAGTGCTGCGGCAAAGAACTTAACGAAAATGTTCATAATCAGCCTATTTTTCCGAAGGTGAACCACCAACATAAACACTACGCTGCAAAATTAATAACATTTCTCTTTATCACAAAATATTTAGGCAATAATATAAGGCTAAACAATCTCCCCCTAATTGCTTGGCAAAAACCTGTCATTTAGAATAGTGCAACCTATTTGCACTAAAAGTGCAGCCTATTTGCACTACTAGTGCCAAAGGGTTGCACTTTTTTATTTATTCATCAGCCATTTGGCATAAATCTAAGACAAAAATCTTCAAAAATCTAACAAAAACGTTCCCTTTCAGCTTATTTTTGCGCATAAAAAAGATAAGAAATCGCCCGAAAATGCCACTAATGCCACCTTAATGCCACCGCGCGAACCCCCATAAACACAGGGCAAGTGGCAAAGTGGCATTTTTTTCGAGAAAAAACTTTTTATGCGCGCGCGTGAGGATAAAGGTTTAGGTTGGAAGGCAGTCTACAAATGGAACCGATAGCCAAGTGTGATGGAGAGGTAGCGGTTATGAGCCTTGTCCGAGTCTGGCGTGCTGTCCACCTTCCTCAGACCGAAATAATAGCGGGCGTTCAGCGTGATGTTACGGTATTCATACGAAAGACCCACGGGAATGCCGAAGTCGATAGACTTACAGAAATCCGTCCTCTCTTTATGATTACGGGAACGGTAGAATGGAGCACTATTCCCCTC
>JAFWQT010000115.1 GCA_017508965.1 Prevotella sp.
ACAACCCAACCCTTCCCCTCTACCGGGGGGGGGGAGGGGTTTTCTTTTATCCTTATTATATATAGGAAAGAAATTGCCGTAACTTTCCTTTGCCCTTTCAAAATTAATTTTTATATTTGCAGCATCATTAATAATTATTGTTTATGCGCATCGTTTCCATTCTTTTCGTCATCGCATTGAATGTACTTCCACTGGAGGCTCAGACCGACTGGGGGCGGGTGATTTCGGGCGTGGTGAAGGCCGGAAGGGCAGCCACCATTACCGATGAGGAACTGGCCGAGGCCGTGAGAGACGAAGTGAAGCTGATGGACAAGCAGAACAAGGTCTGTACTGAGAAAAGCAAATACACCACCCGGCTGAAACGGCTGACGCGAGGAATGACCAGCGCCGACGGCATTGCCCTGAACTTCAAGGTGTATCAGACCAAGGACGTGAATGCCTTTGCCTGTCCTGACGGCAGTGTGCGCGTGTTTTCGGCTTTGATGGATGCACTTACCGACGATGAGCTGCTGGGGGTGATAGGTCACGAAATAGGGCATGTAGCCCTGCGGCACTCGAAGAAAGCCTGGCGGAGCGCCATGTTGCGCAGTGCTGCATCCGATGCCATCGGTTCCCAGAGTTCGGTGTGGGCCACCCTGTCCGACTCTTTCCTGGGCGACATCAGCAGCATGGCCCTCTCGGCCACCAACTCGCGCTATCATGAGACGCAGGCCGACGAATACGGCTACCGCTTCCTGAAGCGATGCGGCAAGAACCCGATGGCAATGGTGAAGATGCTGGAAAAGCTGAAGAAACTCTCAGAGCAGGGCTCGTCGAGCAAATATGCCAAATGGCTCCGTGCCTTCTCCTCGCATCCCGACTTCGACAGCCGCATAAAGCATATCAGGGAAATGGGGAATAATGCGTTGGCAAATTAGAAATTATTTGAACACAAAGACACGAAGACACAAAGATTTATATTTTCGTTTTTGTTTTCGTTAACGTTAGGGTTATCGTTATCGTTGATAAAATATCTCTGTGTTGAATAAATCTTTCTTGGGTCATAATAACAACAAAAAAAGGAACCAGATTTCTCTGATTCCTCGTTCTAAGTGATTCCGGCGGGATTCAAACCCACAACCTTCTGATCCGTAGTCAGATGCTCTATTCAGTTGAGCTACGGAACCATTGTTCCTTAAAAGCGAGTGCAAAGGTACGGTGTTTTGCTGAAATAGCCAAATGTTTTGGGAACTTTTTTCGAAAAAAGTGATATTTCGCTGATTTTTAAGGGTGTTTCCCCTACTCTTCTACCTTCAGATGGGGCAGGCTGATGTGGTATTTCACGGCCAGCACCCTCACCACGACCACGCTGATGAAGCTGGCAATGACGGTTATCTCGATGCCCAGACCGCACCACATGCAGAACTGATAGACTAGTCCGCCGATGATGCAGGCAATGGCGTAGATTTCTTTTCGGAAGATGAGCGGCACCTCGTTGATGAGCACATCGCGCATCACTCCACCGGCAGCTCCGGTTATGCATCCCATCACGATGGCCACCCAGAAGGGCTGCCCCACGAAGAGCGACTTCTGTATGCCGGCAATGGTGAACAGGGCCAGTCCGAAGGTGTCGAAGATGAACCACGTGTGATTGAATCCCACCAGCCGTTTGCGGAAGATGATGGTGACGATGAGCGCAAAGGCCGTACATATCAGATAGATGGAATCGGTCATCCAGAACGGAGTGAGCCCCAGCATGACATCGCGGAGTGTGCCGCCGCCGATGGCTGTAGCCAATCCCACTACATAGCCGCCAAACCAGTCGAACTGTTTGGAGGCTGCCAGGCGCGTGCCCGAGATGGCAAAGGCGAACGTTCCGAGGAACTCGATGATGAACTGTATGGTGTCCAAGTCTTCCTTTGATTTGGTGTGTTACTCTTCTTCGAACCGTTTTCCCCAGCATTGCTTCATGCGCTGGTAGAGCTTCTCTTCGCTGGGTGTGTGCCGCTGGGCATGCCACAGGCGCTCGTTCCTGAGTGCATCGGGCATGAACTGCTGGTCAACGAAATGGTCGGGATAGTCGTGGGCATACTTATAGCCATCGCTATAGCCCAGCTCGGCCATCAGTTGGGTGGGAGCATTGCGGAGATGAAGCGGAACGGGCTGGTTGCCGGTCTTCTTCACCAGCTGCAGGGCATTGCCGATTCCCATATAGGCAGAATTGCTCTTGGGCGAGGTGGCCAGATAGACCGCACATTCGGCCAATGGAATGCGCCCCTCGGGCCAGCCTATTTTCATCACGGCATCGAAGGCGGCATTGGCCAGCAGCAGGGCATTGGGATTGGCCAGTCCGATGTCTTCGGCGGCACTGATCACCAGTCGGCGGGCAATGAACTGCGGGTCTTCCCCACCTTCTATCATGCGGGCCATCCAGTAGAGTGCGGCATCGGGGTCGCTCCCGCGGATACTCTTGATGAAGGCCGAGATGATGTCGTAGTGCATCTCACCGTCCTTGTCGTAGGCCAGCGGGTTCTGCTGAAGGCGGCTCACCACCAGTTCGTCGGTGATTTCCACCTCGTTGCTGTTGGCCGACTCCACCACCAGTTCCAGAATGTTGAGCAGCTTACGGGCATCGCCCCCGCTATAGCGCAGGATGGCACCCGACTCCTTCACCGTAATCTTCCGCTCTTTCAGATAGACATCCTCGGTGATGGCCCGGTTGAGCAACTGCAGCAGGTCGTCTTTGTCCAAAGGATTTAGCACATAGAGCTGGCAACGCGAGAGCAGCGGACGGATTACCTCGAAGGAAGGATTCTCGGTGGTGGCTCCGATGAGCGTCACCACACCCCGCTCAACGGCTCCCAGGAGCGAGTCTTGCTGCGACTTGCTGAAGCGGTGGATTTCGTCGATGAAGAGAATGGGCGACGCCTCGTTGAAGAAACGACCCTTTGAAGCCTTGTCGATGACTTCGCGCACGTCTTTCACCCCGCTTGTGACGGCCGAGAGCGTGTAGAAGGGAGTCTGCAGCTGGTTGGCAATAATCTGCGCCAAGGTGGTCTTGCCCACTCCCGGCGGTCCCCATAATATAAAAGAGGTGATGCGTCCGGCATCAATCATCTTCCGGAGGACGGCATTTTCGCCCACCAGATGGCGCTGCCCAATGTATTCATTGAGCGTGCGTGGACGCATTCGTTCTGCTAATGGCTGTGACATATTGGTTGCAAAGTTATAAAAATAATGCAATCTCCAAAAATTTTCCATAGAAAAACTTGCAAATAAGATTTTATACACTATCTTTGCACGGGTAAAACGAATTATAAATGAAAATCACACTCCTGCAGACCGACATCAGCTGGTCTTCACCAGAAGAGAACATTGAAAAGGCTGAACGGCTGATTGAAGAAGCCGGAACGGCCGACCTGTTTGTTCTTCCGGAGATGTGGAGCACGGGATTCGTGACCGATGCCCCGGGCGAGGACCAACAGGAGGCGCTGGCATGGATGTGGAACACGGCCCGGAAAAAGGATGCCGCCGTGTGTGGCAGTCTTGCCGTGAAACTGGACAACGGGCAATCCGTGAACCGCCAGTTCTTCGTTGAGCCAAGCGGTGAAATCAGTACCTACGACAAGCGCCATCTGTTCCGTTACGGAGGCGAGGACCGCTACTACAGGGCTGGCCACAAGCGCAAAGTGGTGGAATGGCGCGGAGTGAGATTCCTGCTGGTCACCTGCTACGACATGCGATTCCCCGTGTGGATGCGCTATCGTGGCGACTACGATGCCATCATCTGTGTGGCCAACTGGCCTGAATCGCGCCAGCATGTGTGGCACACACTATTGAGGGCACGGGCCATAGAGAACCAGTGCTATGTGATTGGATGCAACCGTGTGGGCGACGACCCCAACTGCCACTACGTGGGGCATAGTGCCGTGATAGATTCGCGCGGAAAAGCCATCGCAGAAGACCTGACCGAGCGGCAGACCACGGTTTCGGCAACCATCGACATCGATGAGTTGAACAGCTTCCGCGAGAGGTTCGGGGTGCTGGCCGATCGAGACCGTTTTGTTTTTGAGTAATAATAACAGACCGTACGGGCAATGGGCTGAACCTGTGCCACGGCGGAAATTAGTGCAATTGATATGAAAGACAATGCTAACAAATCCCTCACACTGAAGACGCTCAACAAGAGCAACGTGTGGGACATCCAGGAGAATGACATCTTCCGTTTATGGGAAGTGGCCGAGAAAGATGCCGACTTGAAAGAGAACGCTCGGCATTACATGGACATCATCCGTTCGGCCTTCGAATTCGAAGAGGTGAAAATCGACAAACCGGAAGTCATCAAGAAGTATGAGGCCCGTGGGTATAAGGTAGGGCAAATCAGGCTTGACGAGAACAACAAGCTGAAGTATGCCATCAAGAAGCGCCCCATCATGCGCGTCACCGACCTTACTTACGAGAACATCCGCCACATCTCGGCTGCCAAGCTGATGGAGGTGATTGACCGTAACTTCGGAGGCGGATGGGATTCGCTCTCGCAGAGCATCCAGGACATCATCCAGACCGGCTTCGACATCTCTACCACTACCCTGCCCAAGGACCGCCTGCACAACAAGGGCGGCATGTACGAGAAGAAGATTGAGGACGGTTTCGAGGTGCTTGAAATCCCCAAAGGCACATGGGTGGAGGCCATCTTCGCCAAGGAGAAGCCCATGATGGAGAAGCCACGCCTGTCGTTCGGCATCGATGATGAAAGCGATATCGACGTGGACGATGATGACGACGACGAGGATGCACCCGAGATTGAAGACGACTACAACAAGCCCGACGAGGACGACGACTACGATGAGGACAAGCTCACCGAGGAAAGCTATCGCACCACCTTCGATGAGAATCCCGAGGACCTCTCGCTTGATGCAGCCGAGATGGCCGACGACGATGACTATTGATTAAGCCAGGTGCTATCTGACCGTTATGTGGAAGCAGCCCTGCTTCACTTCATATTTCACATAACAGCGGCCGTTGCGCCTCATATCGTTCAAGACTTCGCATAGTACCCACTTCAGCGTGTCGTTCCTTACCTCACGCCGGCGGGGACCATCGGGGTCTTGAACGGTTTTATATCGGTTGTAGCAGATGTCGAACGTGGTGCCGTAGAGATGGCACGAGTTTTCTGTTGCATTCTTGTTGTAGTTACGCAGCTTGTCCACGTCGTCCTTGGTGCGCAACACACTGGTGATGATAAACTTATGAAGCGGCACCTGCTTCAGCTGAAGGCTGTCGAAGTAGGCTCGTCCGATATCGTTCA
The DNA here is from genome assembly GCA_017508965.1 of Prevotella sp. Classification (GTDB taxonomy): domain Bacteria; phylum Bacteroidota; class Bacteroidia; order Bacteroidales; family Bacteroidaceae; genus Prevotella. The sequence goes on from JAFWQT010000115.1 coordinate 5,288, forward strand.
GCAACACGGCAGCCCTTGGCACAAGATAGGGCACCGAGCGGTTCATCTTCTCAATATAATAGTAGGGACTGGCCCCCACATACACCAGTTCGCGCTTGCGGTTCTCGGCTTCCTGACGGTTCTGAACCGATGCCACACCCCATTTACGGGCCGATGCATACTGCACCTGCTGGCTGTCGGGGAATGCTTCTGAATATCGAGGAACACTCCAGATGCGGTGCTTTGCCTCCGTTCCGTCGGGATTGAAGAAGCGTGAGAAGCCTGTTTGTGCAGGGGTCTCAGTCTTCGGGGTTTCCTTCAAGGCCGTCTTTTGTTCCTCTTCTGCCTTTTTTATCGAGTCGGCCTTGCGTGCTTCCTCGGCTTTGCGGACTTCCTCTGCCCTCTTTTCCTCCTCTGCCTTTTTAGCCTCCATCATGGCAATGGTCTTTTGTTCTTCTTCAGCTTTTTCAAGTGAATCAGCAACGAGGCTGTCAGCTATTTCGGCGTTTTCGTTCTGTGCCGTGGGATGGGCCACCGAAGGGAAAATGAGCCTCACAATGGCCAGCAGGAAAACGATGGCGGCAAAGCCTGTCAGATATCTGTTTTTTGTAATTTCCATAAAAAATAATCCATTTAAAGCACAAAGGTATTAATTTTTACACGAATAACAAAAACATTTTGTAATTTTGCAGAAAATTTATTGAAATCACGTGATAGAAAAGCATATCGTCCTTGAAGACATAGACCCAATTGTGTTCTATGGCGTCGGCAACAGTCATTTGCAGATGCTGAAAGCACTTTTTCCGAAAATCAGAATCGTGGCACGCGACAATGTGTTGCGTGTCATCGGCGACGAGCTGCAGATGACTTCGTTTGAGGATAAGGTGGAACTGATGCGCAAGCATGTGCTGAAATACAACCGCATTACCGAGGAGGACATTCTCGACATTATTCACGGGAACAAGACCAAAGACGATGCCGTGAAGGGCGTGGTGGCCTACAGCATCAGCGGGCGCCCCATCAAGCCCCGTTCAGAGAACCAGCAGAAACTGGTTGACGCCTTCGAGAAAGACGACATGATATTCGCCGTGGGACCAGCCGGAACCGGAAAGACCTATCTGAGCATCGCCCTTGCGGTGAGGGCCATGAAGGAACGACAGGCCAAGAAGATCATCCTGTCGCGCCCTGCCGTGGAAGCCGGCGAGAAACTGGGATTCCTGCCGGGCGACATGAAGGACAAGATAGACCCCTACCTGCAGCCCCTCTATGATGCGCTGGAAGACATGATACCGGCCGTGAAGCTGCAGGACATGATGGAGAAGCACGTCATACAGATTGCTCCGCTGGCCTTCATGCGAGGCCGTACGCTGAGCGATGCCGTAGTCATATTGGACGAAGCCCAGAACACCACTCCAGCCCAGATTCGGATGTTCCTCACCCGCATGGGATGGAACACGAAGATGATTATCACGGGCGACATGACACAGGTGGACCTGCCCAAAGAACACCTGAGCGGACTGAGGGAAGCCATCCGTATTTTGAAAGGCGTGGAAGGCATCTCGTTCGTGGAACTGAACAAGAAAGACATCGTAAGGCACAAGCTCGTGACTAGGATTGTGAATGCCTACGAGGCCTACGACAAGCAGAAAAGTGAAGAATCAGAATAAAAACATAAAAATGAAAGCATTAACAAAAACCGATTTCCAGTTTGCTGGACAAAAGAGTGTTTATCATGGTAAGGTGCGTGATGTGTATAACATTAACGACGACCTGTTAGTAATGGTGGCTACCGACCGCATCTCGGCCTTCGACGTGGTGCTCCCCAAGGGCATTCCCTTCAAGGGTCAGGTGCTGAACCAGATTGCCGCCAAGTTCCTGGATACCACCACCGACATCTGTCCCAACTGGAAGCTTGCCACACCCGACCCGATGGTGACCGTCGGACTGAAGTGCGAGGGATTCCGTGTGGAGATGATTATCCGCTCTATCCTGACGGGTTCAGCATGGCGTGATTATAAGAAAGGTGTACGCGAAATCTGTGGTGTGAAACTGCCCGACGGCATGCGCGAGAACGAGCGTTTCCCAGAACCCATCATTACCCCGACAACCAAGGCCGACGAAGGCCACGACATGAACATCTCGAAAGAGGAAATCATCGCCCAGGGCATCGTCTCGAAGGAGGACTACGAAGTGATGGAAGACTACACCCGCAAGATATTTGCCCGCGGACAGGAAATCGCTGCCCGTCAGGGTCTTATCCTGGTGGATACCAAGTATGAATTCGGCAAGCGCGACGGAAAGGTTTATCTCATCGACGAGATACATACCCCCGACAGCAGCCGCTATTTCTATGCCGACGGCTATGAGGAGAAGTTCGCAAAGGGTGAACCGCAGAAGCAGCTCTCGAAGGAATTCGTTCGCCAGTGGCTCATCGAGCACAACTTCATGAACGAACCCGGACAGGTGATGCCCGAGATTACCGATGAGTATGCCGAGAGCGTCAGCGACCGCTACATCGAACTCTACGAGCACATCACCGGTGAGCACTTCGACAAGGCTGCCGAGGAAGGCGACATTGCCGCCCGCATCGAAAAGAATGTGAGCGAGTATCTGAAGAACCGGTAATCAGCCGACACATAGCCAATGTACGAACAGGAAAAGATAACGCCCTACGGCGACGGAAGGGAGAAGGCAGGCCAGGTGGAGCAGATGTTCGACGACATCGCGCCCACCTACGACACGCTGAACCACCGGCTTTCCTGGAACATTGACAAGAGCTGGCGCAAGAAGGCAATCCGTGCCCTGGCCGAGTTTCATCCGCAAAGAATGCTCGACATTGCCACAGGCACAGGCGACTTCGCCATCCTCTCGGCCCGGCTGCTGAACCCACGTGAAATCATCGGGGCCGACATCTCGGAAGGCATGATGCAGGTGGGAAGGGAAAAGGTGGAGGCCGCAAAGCTCGGCCACATCATCAGCTTCAAGAAAGAAGACTGCCTGAATCTCTCGTTTGCCGACGATTCGTTCGATGCCGTGACCGCAGCCTTTGGCATCAGGAACTTTCAGGACCTTGACAAAGGACTTCGTGAACTCTGCCGGGTGCTGAAGAAAGGCGGACATCTGAGCATCGTGGAGCTGACCACTCCCGTCAGCTTCCCCATAAAACAGCTGTTCTGGATATACAGCCACACCCTGCTGCCCGTCTACGGCAAGCTCATTTCGAAAGACAAGAGCGCCTACAGCTACCTCACGAAGACCATCGAAGCATTCCCGCAAGGCGAACAGATGATGGACATTTTCAGAAAGGCCGGCTTTGCCGAATCCAGTTTCAGGCGACTCACTTTCGGCATCTGCACCCTCTATCTGGCAACAAAATAAGGAGTAAGAACATAGTGTAAAGAATAAGATTATGGACAAGTACGGATTGATAGGATTTCCCTTGGGTCACTCGTTCTCGATAAGCTACTTCAACGAGAAGTTCCAGAACGAGAATATCGATGCCCAGTACATTAATTTCGAGATCCCAAGCATCGACGCCCTGCCTGAGGTGCTCGCCTCGAACCCCGAGCTGAAGGGTCTCAACGTGACCATTCCCTACAAGGAGAAGGTAATCAGTTTCCTTGATTCTGTGAGTCCGGAAGCCCGCTCCATCGGTGCCGTGAACGTGATTCGCATCACGCACAAAGGCAACAAACTGGTGATGAAAGGATTCAACAGCGACGTGATAGGCTTCACCAAGAGCATAGCGCCCATGCTGGAGAGCTGCCACAAGAAGGCACTCGTTCTGGGAACGGGCGGTGCTTCGAAAGCCATCGACTTCGGACTGCGTTCGCTGGGACTCGAAACGGTCTTCGTGAGCCGCTACGAACGTCCGGAAACCATTCAGTACGAGTCGATTACCCCCGAGGTGGTTCAGGAGTATAAGGTCATCGTGAACTGCACGCCCGTGGGCATGTATCCCCATTTCGACCAATGTCCCAAGCTGCCATACGAGGCACTCGACAGTCACAACATTCTCTACGACCTTATTTATAATCCCGACCAGACGCTTTTCATGAAGAAGGGAGCCGAACGTGGGGCTATGGTGAAGAACGGACTCGAGATGCTGCTCCTGCAGGCTTTCGCCTCGTGGGAGTTCTGGAATGGAAAAGATTAAACCTAAGTTATAGCGGATGAAGCAATTAGGAGGCTGCTCGTTCATGTTTGCAATGGCTATCATGCTGCTCATTGCAGTACAGTACATCATTCCCGTCATAGGGAGTGGACATTCGGCCATGACGCTGCTCATCGTCCTGCTCGTGCTGACAGCCGGCATTTTCTTCGGCGTATGCTATTATGCCGAGAAGAAGAAGCTTCCCGCCAAGACCCGGGCTTACGACAGACTGGACTATGAGGAAAAGAAGCATCAGCCCCGCTTCAAGTTCTATAAGCTGACACTTGGCCTGCTCTTCTGGGCGGTCGTGTTGTGCTGTTTCATCTCGTGCGAATACAAATGGGCGCAGGAAGGCACTACAACGACCCAAGTTAGCCAGACCGAATGGAATGCCGACAACATTGTCCTGCCCCACCTTACTGACCGCAACCAGTACGTTTCCAATCCCGACACCATTCTGCGTCAGGCGGTGGTGGATTCCATGAACGTGATTCTCAGGAAGCTCGACACGGAGCGGAATGTGGAGTCGGCCGTCATCGTGGTGAACAATGTGGAGAATGCCGACGTGTTCCGCATGGCTCAGGACGTGGGTAATAAATATGGTGTGGGACACAAGGAGACCAACCGCGGTCTGGTTATCGTGGTTGCCTACAAAGACCGCAAGTATTTCATAGCCCCCGGAAGCGGACTCGAGGCCGACCTTACAGATGCCGAGTGCAACCAGCTGGCCCGCACCTACCTCACTCCTTTCATGAAAGCCTTCAATCCCAATGGCGGAATGTTGGCGCTGACGGAAGCCACCTATAACTTATTGAATGGCAAGGAAATGCCCGACGAGCCCTCCGACTACCAGCTCTCACACGGAGCCCAACAGGAAGACGAAGGCGACTTCGAGGCATTTGTATTCATGCTGCTCTTCTTCTGGCTTGTGCTCTATTCACAACTCGACCAGAAATATCGCTGGCTTGGTCTTGCCCTGCTGGGCGGAGGCACTGGTTTCACAGGATTTGGCCGCGACCGTGCAGGCACAGGTTCCAGCTGGGGTTCTGGCTGGGGCGGCTTCGGAGGAGGCGGCTTTGGCGGAGGCGGAGGCTTCGGTGGAGGCTATGGCGGCGGAAGCTTCGGAGGCGGTGGTGCCGGCGGAGGTTGGTAGCAGATTTCAGGCCTGTGCGAATTAAAGTCTGAATGACCTTCAATTAAAGTCTAATTGACATCCATTTAAAGTCTAAATGACATTCATTTAAAGTCTGATTGAAACCCAATTAAAGTCTGGAAGCGAATCACATAGAAATACAGTAGAAATAAACGTTTAAATAATTGCAATTATGAAAAAATCATTAACAATCATTGGCGGCATCATTATTATATGCCTCATTGTGTTCTCATCGTTCAAGAGTTGTTACAACGAGATGGTTGCAGAGCAGGAAAAAGCCACCACGGCATGGTCGAATGTGCAGAGTGCCTATCAGCGCAGAGCCGACCTTATCCCCAATCTGGTGGAGACCGTGAAGGGCTATGCCAAGCACGAGGAAGGAACTTTGACCGAAGTGATTAATGCCCGCTCGAAGGCTACACAGGTGACCGTAGATCCCGCAAACCTCACTCCCGAGAAGTTGCAGGAATTCCAGAATGCACAGGGCGACCTGTCGTCGGCTCTCGGCAAGCTGCTTGCCATCCAGGAAGCCTATCCCGACCTGAAGGCTAACGAGAACTTCAAGGACCTGCAGGTGCAGCTTGAAGGAACGGAGAACCGTATCAACGAGGCCCGCAACAAGTTTAACACGGCCGTTCAGGAATACAACACGCTTGTAAGGTCGTTCCCGAAGAACATCGTAGCCGGACTGTTCGGATTCGACAAGATGACAAAATTCGAGGCTGAAGCCGGTGCACAGAAAGCTCCCGAGGTTAAATTCTAAGACATGGACAACAGCAACCGTTATATGATGCGC
>JAFWQT010000116.1 GCA_017508965.1 Prevotella sp.
ATGAGATACTACGGTACCGCTAACTTTCGTTTGAGCCATGGCCATCCCTATAAACAGGAATAGCGAGGCTAAAATCAGAGTTACTCTTTTTTCCATAAATACTCTCTCTCGTTAAATGATATTAAATAGTTAATTGGTATTATCTTCGATATGTAGATTGCAAAAGTAGGTTATTTTTTTAAAATCCCCAAATTTTTTTGCAGAAAACTCGTATTTTACCCTGTTTTTCTATCAAAAGTGCTAAATAATCTGCCCTTTTGTTAACGTTTTGGGGTAAAATCTATTAATGAAGCGCAACAGATTTTTGGCATTTTTATTAAGGAAAATTTCATTTCATTCCCTACACCTTATTATATATAGCGGGGAGTTCGGCTCCCTTACACCCTCAAACGTGAAAAAACTATCGCATTTAAGTATTCTGCATATATAATTTTTTTTTCGAAAAAAAATGCCACTTTGCCACTTGCCCTGTGTTTATGGTGGCTGAGGCGGTGGCATTATGGTGGCATTAGTGGCATTTTCGGACGGATTATTCAACACAAAGACACAGAGTTACAGAGTTTTTTATTATACGCTGTGGTTCTTCGTGCCTTTGTGTCTTTGTGTTTTGATGGATGAATGAAAAAGTGCAGCCTATTTGCACTAAGAGTGCAACCTATCTGCACTAAGAGTGCAAATAGGCTGCACCGTTCCAATTAATAATCTTTTGTCCGGTTACGGTTGATTATTGCTTTTGCCCTGGGATATCAACCACCCCCAGCCCCTCCTTTCTAAGGAGGGGAGTCTATCGGGATTTCCCTTTCTAAGGAGAGGGACAGGGAAAAATTCGTTTAATTCGTTAAATTCGTTGTTTTACTTCCCTTCGCTTGGAAATGTCGTGCGGGCGGACAGTTGGAGAGTCGCGGACGGAAGAGGGTGGGGGTAGGCTCGGGCGACTCACCGGCACGCGTGGTGGCCTCTTCTTTCTTCAGACCGGGCATCAGCGGACAATAGTTCAGCACATGGCGCGTTCTGGCGCGCTGCTCTTTGCTGATGTTGCTGCAGAGCGTGTAGATGTAGTCCATGATGTTGTCGGCATAGTAGTCTTCGCCAGTCTGGCATTCCGTGCGCGGCGGGAGGTCGTAGAAACTGGTGAGGAAGAGTTTTTCCTGGTCGGAGAGGCCTTTCAGGAAGTCTTCGATGGTCTTCATGTAAGCCTGGTAGTTGCACGACTTGGTGTCGCTGCAATAGTCGGTTCCTTCGCAGTCTTCCTCGGAAAACGTGTGGAAAAGCCCGATGTAATGGCCCAATTCGTGGGCCAGGGTGGACCATGCGCAGTTGGGATTAACGTAGCCCCACTTCTGACTTTGGTCGATGAAAATGTTGTTGATGCAGATGCCCCAGGGGTTGGTGAAGCGCCTCACTCCGTTGAAGAAGGTGCTGGTGGTGTCGTTGAGTCCCTCCAGCTGATGCTCTTTCGTCATGACGGGCATCACGGAGATGCCTCTTACGATGGCGTCTTTGCTTTCCTTGAACTTGAAGAGGTAGATGTTGATGAATTTGCGCAGGTTCTGGGTATATTCCGCATATTTTGAATTCTTCTGCAGGAAGTCGTTGCTGTCGTAGTCGTCGAAGTCCACCGGATGCCTTATCACGCCGGGTTCCTCCAGTTTTCTGCCGTTTTCATCGCTGTTGGCCATCTTGAAGGTGATGTTCATTCCGTTGCGCTTGTAGAGGGCGTTCACGCTGTCGATAATCAGGCTCAGGCGCGTCTGCTTCGGGTTTTGCAGTGCGTCGTTGGCATCTTTATAGAGCACGTGGAAGACTACGGGCAGTTCGTATTCGTAGTCGTCGCTGATGGTGGCGGCTTTCTCGTTGTCGGTGTTCTTCTTGGTGGTGTCCTCGTCGTTGTTGCCGCAGGCGGTTAGGGTGAGGAGGAGAAGGAAAGCCCACCCCCACCGCTGAAAGGAAGCCCACCCCCGCTCCTCCCAAAGGGAGGGGAGACTTACATTGCGGAAAATCGGATTCTTTTTGTTCATGTATTTGGTTTTTCGGAGTTTTGGAGGGGAGTCCTTAAGCCCATGTTTCTCATTTTCTCTTTGAGAATAACGAAAAGTGGCGACAACTGCCTGCGCAGCCGTCGCCACAGTTTATGTCTAAACTCTTAGTTGCACTTAGAGTTTCTTCTGCAGCTTGTTGGCTTTTTCGGCCTTCTTCAGGGCTTTCTCGTGAGCTTTGGCTGCCTTGGTGCGTGCCTTGGCAACCTTCACGGCGTCGGCACCCTCGGCTTCCAGCTCGTTCAGCTTCTTCTGAGCCTTCTCGTAGTCCTTCTGGGCGTCTTCGGCATCTTCCTTGGCCTTGTTGGCTTTTTCTATGGCCTTCTGCTTCTTTTCAGCTTTCTTTCTTTCCTTTTCGGCCTTCTTTTCTTTTTTCTTGGCTTCTTTCTGCTGTTTCTCCAACTGCTTGGCAGCCTTCTGCTGTTGTTTCAGCTCTTTGGCCTGCTGTTCGGCAGTGAGTACTTGTTGTGCGTTAGCTTCTACCACACCGAAGAGGCAGAGCATAGTGGTCATGATGACTAATTTCTGGATGAATTTCTTCATAATCTTTCTATTTTAAGGTGTTACAGCAACCGACTATTCAGTTGCGGATGCAAATTTAAATAAAATAATTGATTTGTGAAGAACATTTTGGGCAAAAAAATGCAAAAAGCGGTAATTTGGGCGTTAGAGCACCTTATTTATTTATGGACAAAAATCTACAAAAAACTTACAAAAATGTTCGTTCTTCGCGGTTGAAGGGCGTTTCCCCTCCTCAGAAAGGAGGGGTTAGGGGTGGTTGATAAGCAGTGCTGTAGGAAGTTTTTTATTGTATTACTAAATAGTGCTGTTCTGCCTAACTTCATCAACCACCCCCAGCCCCCTCCTTTCTAAGGAGGGGGTACATTTGATAATTGCAAAAATGTTTGTTCTTCGCGGTTGAAGGGCGTTTCCCCTCCTTAGAAAGGAGGGGTTAGGGGTGGTTGATAAGCAGTGCTGTAGGAAGTTTTTTATTGTATTACTAATTAGTGCTGTTATGCCTAACTTCATCAACCACCCCCAGCCCCTCCTTTTAAGGAGGGGGTACATTTGATAATTGCAAAAATGTTCGTTCTTCGCGGTTGAAGATAAGGCTAAAGGGAAAGATTTTTTGTTGGATTTTTGAAGATTTTTGTTTAAGAATGGTAACTGCTGATTAGTTTCGGCGGATGGCGGCTCATTCAAAAAAGTCTAAAAAAGGTTTCAAAATTATTCATTTTTTCCGCTTTGCCGACAAAAATCGCATAGAAACATTCGCAAACGCTAAAGAAACGATTGTTAATCTTACAACACATTATTTTATATACTTTTGCAGCGAGCTTAGAAACAAATCTGTATCTGAGACTGCTAACAAGCCTAGCTATACATTATTAATATAATAACTTAAAACCTTTGCGTATGGAATAGTAACCAGCCATTACTCTACATTTGCCTCTGTGTCGCAGAGGTACGTGCGTCTCGTTAATAACTTTATTACAACTATAATTTATTATTTTATGGAATCAAACCTATTTAGAAAGACAGTCTTGCTGTTAGGATTATGTTCATCCATCGCCATGGTGAATCCTTCACAGGCTCTGGCAACCCCGGAAGGAAACTCCACAGAGGGCGTTCAGCAAGCAAAGACAATCAACGGTAACGTGAAAGACTCTCAGGGACCGCTTATCGGTGCAACAATCATGGAGAAAGGAACCTCCAATGGTACGGTGACCGATATCGACGGTAACTACTCTTTGAGCGTTAAGCCAGGTGCTACAATTGTTGTTTCCTACGTCGGCTACATCGACCAGGAAATAAAGGTGGGTAGTGCCTCGAGCTACAACATCGACATGAAAGAAGAAGGCCACAGCCTGAACGAGGTGGTGGTCATCGGTTATGGTACGCAGCGCCGTGAGGCCGTCACGGGTTCTGTGGCCAACATCGGTGGTGAGAAACTGAACCAGATTGCAGCCACCAACGCAGCCCAGGCCCTGCAGGGTCGTGTGGCCGGTGTGCTCATGACGCAGACCAGTTCAAAGCCAGGTGCCGAGATGCAGATCCGCATCCGCGGTCAGCGTTCGCTCTCAGCAAGTAACGACCCGCTGATTGTGCTCGACGGTATCCCCTTCATGGGACAGCTTTCGGATATCAACCCCGCTGACATTAAGTCGATGGATATTCTGAAGGATGCCTCTGCCACGGCCATCTACGGTTCTCGTGGTGCCAACGGTGTGATTATCATCACCACCGTGAAGGGTTATCAGGGTGCACCTGCCAAGGTGAGCTACAACGGCTACGTGAGCTTCAAGAAGGTGTTCCACAAGTATCCCATGATGGACGGTCCTACGTATAGCAAGTTCCGTAAGTATGCCGGTATGTATCAGAACTCTCTGGATGAGAGCGACGACACCAACACCGACTGGCAGGACCTGTACTATCAGACAGGTGTGAGCCACAACCACGACGTCAGCATTTCTGGTGGTGCCAATGGCGGCAGCTACAGCTTCGGCGCAGGTTACTATCACGACGAGGCAGTTGTTCCCACCGAGGGTTACGACCGCGTTTCTGTTCGCGGTAACTTCGACCAGATGGTGGGCAAGTGGTTCCGCTTCGGTCTGAGCACCAACAACAGCTATCGCATCACCCAGGGCGTCAACAATATGTATGGCGTGCTGAGCATGAGCCCGCTGGCAAGTCCATACGATAAGGATGGCAACATCCGCCGCTATGTCTCGCTGCCCGCCGACGACCAGGTTGTGATTACCAAGGAGACTGTGGAACGCGACAAGGATGTGTGGCTGAGCGAGAACAAGGGTGTCGGTTCCTACAATACCCTGTTCGGCGAGGTGAAGTGCCCATGGGTTGAAGGTCTGAGCTATCGCATCAACGTCGGTCTGAACTTCCGTTCATCAAAGGGTGGCGGCTTCACCGGTACTGGTGTCAACAATAAGGATGCCAATGCTGTCAACAGCGGATGGATTTCAGAGAACCAGACCCGCAACTGGGCTGTGGAGAACCTGATTACCTACGACCGCACCTTCGCTGAGAAGCACAACCTGAATGTGGTGGGCATGTACTCTGCTGAGGAAACCACCTACGAGTCGACAGGTGCCAATGCACAGCAGATTCCTGCCGACTACTTCCAGTACTATGCACTTGACAAGGCTACAGGCCAGGTTAACCTCACCGGCTACAACTACTGGCAGAGCGGACTTATCTCTTGGATGGGTCGTGTGATGTACTCTTACGACAATAAGTACATGTTCTCTGCTGCTCTTCGTTCTGATGCTTCTTCTCGTCTGGCCGAGGGCCACAAGTGGCACACCTATCCCGCAGTAAGTGCAGGTTGGAACATTGCCCGCGAAGCATTCATGGAGAGCACCAAGACGTGGCTCGACAACTTGAAGTTCCGCGTAGGTTACGGTGAGACCTCTAACCAGAGTATCAATCCTTACTCTACGCTTGGTGGTCTGGCCATCCGCAACTACAACTTCGGTAACGGCACCAACTACAATGCCGGTTACTATGTGAACGCACTGCCTAACCCAGAACTCGGATGGGAGTACAGCAAGACTTGGAACTTCGGTCTCGACTTCTCACTCTTCAAGGGTCGTCTCTCTGGATCGTTCGAGTATTATACCCAGAAGACCAAGGACATCCTGCTCGACGTGTCACTGCCTTCTACCTCAGGTGTTAGCAGCTTTACCGGTAACATCGGTGAAACCCAGAACAAGGGTTGGGAGTTGACCTTGAACGGCATCATCCTCGACAATAAGAACGGCTGGAACTGGGAGGCCGGTATCAACCTCTATCAGAACCGCAACAAGCTGACCAAGCTGACCGGTGCTATCTCGGAAGACGGCGAACCCGAAAAAGATATAGCCAACCGTTGGTTCGTGGGTCATCCCATCGACGTGATCTACGACTATGAATACGACGGACTGTGGCAGGAGGGCGACCCCTATCTGAACATTCTTGAACCAGACGGAAACGTGGGTATGATCAAGGTGAAGTATCGCGGCGATGCTTCCAAGGGCGATTTCAAGGAAGACGGCGTGACACCCAGCCGTGCCATCGGTGCTGACGACCGTGTCATCCAGAGCATGGAGCCCGACCTGATTGGTGGTTTCAATACTACCGTGGGCTATAAGGGATTCGACCTGACCGTTATCGGAGCCTTCCAGATTGGTGGTAAACTCATCTCGGCCATCCACTCTTCAAACGGTTATTTGAACATGCTGACTGGTCGTCGTGGACAGCTCGACGTGGACTACTGGACCGAAGAGAATACCGGCGCCAAGTATCCGAAGCCCGGTGGCATCATCAGCAGCGATAACCCCAAGTATGGTTCTACGCTCGGCTACTTCAACGCTGGCTATCTGAAGGTGCGTGCCATCACGCTCGGCTACAACTTCGACAACCTGCAGTTCATCAAGGATCTCGGCATCAGCCGTCTGCGCCTCTATGCTACCGTCCAGAACCCGTTCGTACTCTTCTCGCCGTTCAACAACGAGAGCGGACTTGATCCTGAGACCAACTCTTGGGCAAACGAGAACACTGCTGTGGCTTATGGTGAGTACTCTGGCAAGCACAAGATGCCTATCGTGGGTTACAACACACCTGCCACACGCAACTTCCTGTTCGGTATTAATGTCACGTTCTAATTGATAAACGACTTATAATAAAAATAAGAATATGAAAACGAAAAGTATCAAATATATCCTTGCTGCGGGTTTGTTGTGCTGTGGTCTTGCTACAACCATGACCTCTTGCTCCGACGTGCTCGACGAGCAGCCGCGCAGCCAGTTCGACCCGACATTCTTCAATACGAAGGCTGGTATCGAGGGCGGTCTGACATCGCTCTATGCCCATCTGCGCTATTTCTATGGAAATGGTTACTATCTGAATAGTGTGGAGACGGGTACCGACGAGTACACTTATGCTCAGTCAGCCGACGGTAACTTCAAGGATGCCGACCTCTCTGGCGTAGGTCAGATGGTGGCTACCAATTCTATCGCCGGTTCTATCTGGGGTACATTGTTCCCCAACATCAACACAGCCAGTGGTATTATAGAAAATGGTGCCGAAGCTGGTATCGATGCCTCCCTACTGGCCGAGGCCTATTTCTTCCGCGGCTTCGACTATTTCCTGCTCGTGCAGACCTATGGTGGTGTGCCCCTCGATCTAGGTGCCGGCGAACTGAAGTTCAACACTTCTACGGTTCGTACGTCTGTTCGTAACACGGTGCCTGAGGTATATGCCGCTATCTTCAGCGACCTGGAGAAGGCCGTGGCCGACCTGCCTGAGAATCCCCGTCTCACCGGTACGGTTACCAAGAACGTAGCCCGTCTGTACCTCTCAAAGGCTTACCTCACATACGCCTGGTGGCTGGAGAACCCCAACAATATTCCCACCTATCCTGAGTGCAGCCGTGATGCCGGTCAGGCCAACAGCTATTTCCAGAAGGCTTACGACACAGCCATGCAGGCCATCAACAATCCCGGCCCCTACAAGCTGCAGCCCACTTTCTACGACGTGAACGTGGCTACCAACGACCGTAACTCGGAGATTATGCTCTATGCCGACCACGACGAAGACGAAAAGTATGGTAACGGCGGCAACGGTTATGGCTGGGGTAGCGGTGGTTCTCCTGAGAACTTCGCTTACTGGATGGAAACCTGGAACTACACCGAGATGATTGCAAAGAATGACAAGGGTGAGAATATCAATCCGATTCAGCGTGAGGCTGTTCAGGCTCTTGGTCGTCCTTGGACTCGTATGGCTCCTATCGCCGACAACTTCATGGAAGGCGGTGTCTGGGAAGATGCCGTGAAGGCTATCGACTCTCGCTACGATGCTACTTTCACCCTGCGCTACCATACCAACTGGCAGAAGGCAGGCAACACTTCTCCTTACGTGATTGGTGCCAATGGCATGCACGTAGGCCCCAACGAGGTTTATTTCAGCTGGGTTCCCGAGAGTGAGGACAGCAAGATCAATTACACCGGTGCCGACGGTAAGCTTGGTTTCGGCGAGATGCAGGGCCGCGCTGACTTCGTGGTGGCCGTCAACCATATCAGCCGCAAGAAGTATCCTATCAACTGGAAGATTGGTATCTATCGTACCGATAATGCCGGTGGTCTGGGCTCTAAGGTGAATGGTGGTAGCCCCCGTCCTTGGAACATCGCCAAGTTCTCTGAGTTCTATCTCATTGGTGCTGAGGCTGCCGTGAAACTGAACAAGAACGCCGAAGCCCGCGAACTGGTGAATGTACTCCGCGCCCGTGCCGGTAAGCAGACATTCTCTCAGAACGACAATGTGGAGGTCAGTGTTGACCACAGTGCCGAGATGCTGCGTGCTACTCCGCAGACCATCACCATCGACTACATCCTCGACGAACGTTCGCGTGAGTTCTGGGGTGAGGGCTATCGCTGGTACGACCTTGTACGTACCCAGAAGTGGGCTGAGCGTGCAAGCACCTACCGCATTGCCGGCAGTGGCTACACCGACAAGGATCTGGAGACCTTCAAGCGTGATATCCCCGCTGGATATTATCTCCGTCCTATCCCACAGGGCCAGCTCGACGGTATGCAGATGGAATCGGAAGCCAAGAAGAACTATCAGAATCCTGCTTATAGGTAAGTTTTTTATAACGGTTATTTGTATGAGGACGCGCTTCGGCGCGTCCTTTTTTTGTCTGTTATGGTCCGTGAGGGCAAAATTTCCTGTGCCCAAGTCGCTCGGTTTGAAAAATATGTTGTATATTTGTCCCCTGATATTCACACATCCTATATGTTTGACCTAAACTATCAATCAAGAAATATGAGAAAATACCTGTTAACAATGACCGTGGTGCTCGCTGCCATTGCTGCGACTGCCCAGAGTTACACCAAGCCGGCCATCCCCCGCGATGCCGCGCTGGAGGCAAAGATTGAGAAGACATTAAAGCGCATGACGCTCGACGAGAAAATCGGCCAGATGCTGGAACTGAACCTCGACGTGATGGGCAAGATGGCCGTTGAAAACGCCAAGGTCGACCGCGAGAAAGTGCGTTCTGTCATGCAGCAGTACGGTGCGTCGAGTGCTGACCTTGATGCTACCATGAAAATGACCGACGCCCAGATTATCGAGAAATTCGGCAATTATCCCGTCGACATCTATCAGGGCGACACCAAGCGCGTGTGGAAACTGAACGAGCAGATGCTCGACACGCTCATCTCGAAATGGAAAGTGGGCTCCATCCTCAATGCGCCAGGCACCCGCGCTCCTACCGTCGAACAGTGGCAGAAGTGGATTCGGCTGATACAGCAGAAGTCGATGAAGCATATCGGTATTCCCGACATCTATGGTCTGGACCACAACCACGGCGTCACCTACACGCAGGGAGGCACGTTGTTCCCGCAACCCATCAACTTAGCCGCTACGTTCAATACAGAACTGGCCCGCACCGGTGCTGAGATCACCGCCTACGAGAGCCGCGCCGGAAACTGCCCTTGGGTATACAATCCCGTGGTCGATCTCGGCCGTGATCCGCGCTGGGCTCGCATTTGGGAGAGTTTCGGCGAGGATGCCATAGTGAATGCGCGCATGGTGGAAGCCGAAATCAAAGGCTATCAGGGCGACGACCCCAACCACCTGGGCCCCTATCACGTGGCTACCAGCACCAAGCATTATTTCGCCTACGGTGCACCATGGACCGGCAAAGACCGCACCCCAGCCTACATCTCGCCGCAGATGTTGCGTGAGAAATACTTCGAGCCCTTCAAGGCAGCTGCCCTGGCCGGTACACTGACCATGATGGTCAACTCGGCTTCCATCAACGGCGTGCCCGTGCATGCCAGCTACGAATATCTCACCAAGTGGCTGAAGGAAGACTTGCAATGGGACGGTATGCTGGTGACCGACTGGGCCGACATCAACAACCTCTTCTCGCGCGAGCATGTGGCAAAAGACAAGAAAGACGCCATACGCATTGCCATCAATGCCGGTATCGACATGTCGATGGATCCCTATAGCGTGGAGTTCTGCATCCTGCTGAAGGAACTTGTTGAAGAGGGCAAGGTGAGCATGGAGCGCATCGACGATGCCGTGCGCCGCATCCTGCGCGTGAAATACCGCCTGAACCTGTTCGACCAGCCCAACACCGGCGGAAAGGGCTACGAGAAGTTCGGCTGCGATGAGTTTGCCCAGAAATCGCTGCAGGCCGCCGAAGAGTCGGAGGTTCTGCTGAAGAACGAGGGCGGCATCCTGCCGCTGGCCAAAGGTAAGAAGATTTTGCTCACCGGTCCCAATGCCAACCAGATGCGCTGCCTGCATGGCGGATGGAGCTACACATGGCAAGGCAATAACGCTGAAGACCTGGCCGAGAAGTACAACACCATCTACGAAGCTCTCTGCAACAAATACGGACGTGAGAACATCATCCTCGAACAGGGTGTCACCTACAAGGAAGACGGAGCCTATCATCAGGAGAATGAACCGCAGATAGAAAAGGCCGTCAATGCTGCCGCCCAGGCCGACATCATCATCGCCTGCATCGGCGAGAACTCCTACACCGAGACGCCCGGCAACCTGACCGACCTGTGGCTCTCTGAAAACCAGCGCAAC
>JAFWQT010000117.1 GCA_017508965.1 Prevotella sp.
AAGCCGGAGAATAACCTTATAGTCTTTTCCTAGTTTCGTAAGTTTCGGTCCTTGTTTCATTTCGTCGTTGTAATGCTCTCTGAAAGCCTTGTGGCATTTCTCCTTGTCTTTGCTTTCCCAGTCAGTCGTCCATTTGTCATCGTCTTCATCCTGAGCCTGCATCCATGTGGCAAAGTCAACATCGTCCTCATGGTCTTTGCTGTTTGTAACCATCAACTGAGAATAGTCAATTTCAAAAACAGCCGTCTTTTTCTGTTCAAGCAAAACGTCTAGACTGCCCTCAACTACGGTGAACAAGTCATCTTTTGCATTTATGCTTACTGCGGTTAATAACATGAGGGCAGCTAACCAACCCCTCTTTGAAAGTAGTTTTCTTGTTTCCTTCATAACGGAAGTTCTATTTTGTGCCAATCAATCCCAAGAAATCGGCGGTTTTGTTTTGGGGAATGTGAGACTTGCAGACTGTCGCCTGCCATTCCTTGTTATTATTCAAATTGCAAATCTACAAAATCTTTCTAACTCAAATTCCTCTTGTCGTGCTTCAAGGTACGAAAGCATGATTAAGGTGTACGAAAAACATGTTCATCCGTTTGCATTTCCATTTCCTCAGCCAGTTTAGTGAGCGCCTTGGTTGTCGCCTTAATGCTCACTTTTCGGGTTGTTCCGAATTGGTTGACCATGAATGTCAGCAGTTGCTTGCTCGGCTGGATGCGAAGCACATAATCCGTATTAACCATATATGACTTTCCGACTAACACAAACCTCTTCCTGATGTCAGCGGGCATCTGCTCGTCCATCATCTTTGCAATCTCTGCTCGCTGATAGGTAAGCGTGTTGAGCACGCCCCCATCTACAAGATAGACGTCGCAATAGTTCCCGTCAGCCTGGATATACAGAATATTGCTCAGGCGCAGATAGAGCACTTCACTTTTGTTCTTAATAGTCAGATTTTCCATTTGCATAGTAATAATATTATTGGCCCAGATGTTTTAGCAATGAGAAATCCCTTGCTATTTGTTTTAACCAAGGGATTTCATTCGTTTATTACCACAAATTACGCTTTGGTACATAAGTTCTGCGGCCATTGCTGTTGTTGTAATATTGGCCTCCACGTGAACCTGTATGAATGGCGTGGCCTGCTCCGTAATTATAGGCATCGTTAGAATAGTCTCTGGCACGATGACCTGTTGAACCTGTGAAGGGATTGCTGTTGCCTTTGGTTGAGTAGTTGTCCCAATTAGTGTTATTTGGCATTGTGCGAACATGAGACGGAACGTATGTTCCATTGCTTCGGCTGTAGCCATTGACTGAAGTCGTATTGTAGTTCACCGTGCTGGGAACGCTATAGGTTACCTTCGGAACTGTGTAGGTCACGCTCGGCGCATTGTATGTCACAGATGGACACGGCTTGTAAGTGGTGAAATACTGTGCGAAACTTGTTGTTGCAACTGCCACGAGGGCGACGATGATAAGAACTAACTTTTTCATTTTACCATGTTTTTAAATTGTTACTAATTTTTTGTTTACGTCTTATTATACCCTCATTTGCCAAAAGGTAAACATAAAAATGAAGATTCTTTGAGAAAAAAGAGAAAAAGATGCAAAATTGACGTAACTTTGCAATCAACAATTAAAATGATTATGTTCAGAAAGTTTTTTCTTACTATTCAATTAGTATTGTATTCTGCGGTGGGATTCGCCCAAGAGTCTCAGACCGATTATATCAGCATAGCTAATTTAAAATTCAAGCAGATAGACCAACTTATTGCTAATGGAGACATAAATACGGTTTGCGAGTTACAGAATGAAGTTCTTCTTTTTGTAGATAAAATAGAAGATTCTGAAATGCGTTTCCTTATATATGACGTTGCTATCGATAAGTACATCAAAGCCCAATGCTATAAAGATGCCATAACTTTAAGCATAAGAGCTTTAGATAAAGCACGGGAATATTATGGATCAAAGCATAAAGACGTTGCAGAGCTATTATACCTACTCGGTTTTAGTTATGCTCATGATGGGCAGGTAAAACGAGCGATAGAATTTGGAAAACAATCTGTACAGATGTATGAAGATCTTAAAGAGATTGAGAGCGAGTCCTACCTAATGGCTATTATCATGTTAAATCAATACTATGGAGTGAATCATCAATACCCTGAAAGTATTGATATGTTAAGAAAGAGCCTGAAGTTTATGGATTTAGACAAAGTACCGTCTGAAAGATTGGCAATTGTATTTCGTGCTATAGCTGCTAATTATTCAGACCTTAATAATTTTACTATGGCTCAGATATATACAATAAAGGCATTGCATTTGTATAAGGATAAAATGTCTGCTAGTTATTTGACCCTTAAACAGAATCTTGCATGGCTTTATAGCAATAATGGCAATCACAAAGAGGCCATACAAACAATAAGTGAAGTCTGCGATACAATGAGTTTGTCGGGTGACAATTATACTTATGCATTAGCACTTTGTGATAAAGCATCTATCTATATTCATACGAATGACACCATTAGACAGTTTGAGGCAATTCAAATTGCGGAGCAATCTGCGAAGTGTTTTGAAAGCGCAAATGACACTCTATCTAACGAATATGTTCACTCATTAATGACAAAAGCAAATGCCTATCGCTCTCTTGATTTGTATGAACGTGCCCAAGAAATACACAAACGTGTTTACAATCTACAGAAATCATTTCTTGACCCAACAAACATAAATGACCTTGAAATCCTTTCATATTCGGCAGTATTAGCAAATGACTTGCAAGGTGGTTTGTCCTATTTCCTAATGCTGAAAAACATGGTTATGCAAGAGAAAGGAGAATATAGTGCGGACTATGCCCATATCGAATATCAACTCTCAATACTCTATTATTTGTTACATGATTATGAGAGTGCGATAACGAATATAATGGATGCCCTTCCCGTAATACGTAATTCTTTAGCAAAATCTTTCTTCAAACTTGAGGACAAGGAAAGGGCTGAGTTTTGGAATAAATATAGTTCTATTTTTGGCGAGTCATTACCTAGAATGTGTTATGCTGTAGCTAATCCCAAATATTCAGGATTAATGTTTGATGCAGCCCTGTTAAGTAAAGGAATATTATTAAATACGGAAAGGCTGAAAAGAAATCTAATGCTAGGAAATGCGCAAGTTGATGCTTTTGTAAAACCTTTTTTTCTAAACTGGCGAGACATTGAGAGCAAACTAAAAGAAGATGACATTGCGATAGAATTTGTTAGGGTCAATCTATATCCAAACATTCCTGTATATATTGCTGTTGCTATTCGTCGTGGGTATAAAATGCCCCATATTACTAAACTTTTTTTTGAAGATGAATTAAAGCAAGTGTCAGATACAGTCTATTATCAATGTGGAGAAATGGCCGATCTAGTTTGGAAGCCATTACTATCAGAGTTTGAAGGGGTCAAAAATATATATTTCTCCCCATCAGGTGCTCTTTATAATATAGGTATAGAATATCTGCCAGGTATGGAGAACTACAATATTTACCGTTTGTCATCGACGCGTGAACTAATTACTGATAGAAAAACAGAGTTGGATAATCGGGCTGTATTATATGGAGGTCTAGATTATTATGCAGAATTCAATGCTATCCCAACCAAGATGAAATCAGAAATTGGAGAAGACATATATATAGATCATGCTGATGTCAGGAATATGAAATTGCGTGGAGGAAAGGATCCGTTACCTCAGACTAAGGTTGAAGTCGAACAAATTGGCAAAGTATTAAAGAATGCTCAATGGAACTACGACCTGATAACTGGAGAAGATGGGACAGAAGAGTCTTTCAAGTCTTTATCTGGAAAGAAGATAAAAACTTTACATCTTTCAACTCATGGATTCTATTATACTCCAGAAGAGGCCGACAGTATTGGTTATGATTTCCTACAAATAGATAATCGAATAGCATCTGCTGAAGACAAAGCCCTTACGCGTTCTGGGTTAATCATGTCTGGAGCCAATCATATACTTGAAGGCGAGGAGTTGCCAAAAAATGTTGAGGATGGTATCTTGACAGCCAAAGAGATTGCCGATGTAGATTTGCGTGGACTTGACCTGGTTGTACTATCAGCTTGCCAAACGGGGTTAGGTGACATTGCACAAGGCGAAGGGGTCTTTGGCTTGCAACGTGGCTTCAAAAAAGCGGGGGCGAACTCCATCCTGATGAGTCTATGGGAAGTAGATGATAAGGCTACACAGATACTGATGACTCAGTTCTATAAGAATCTGCTTTCTGGCCAAAGTAAACGGCAGTCACTTTTGGCTGCGCAAGAATACCTCCGTAAGGTTGAGGATGGTAAGTATGACGAACCTAAGTATTGGGCTGCGTTTATTTTGTTGGATGGAATACAATAGCAAAACTATTTTCCTAATTCTTGCTTGAAATCGTCCAACACATAAGATGTACCTTGGTTCATATACATGTCATTATTTAGAAGACGATGGTAGGTATTTGATGATACAACTATCAAAAAAGCATCAGCATATGAATACTTATGCTTATTTATCAGATAATTCAACATGGAATTAATCTGAATTTTCATAGATATTTCCTTGTTACTTTGTACTGGCATATTCCAATAGTTTTATTGCCTTCTCTGTTTTAAAACAATATTGTAAAGCGTTAAATTTCTTCATTTTCATTTTAGATGCAATATCTTCAAAAGTTGATTTCTTTTGCTTTATCTCATCTAACAATTTTAATAGCCCATTGTCCGCAATAGGGCCAATAATAATATCAAATTTATTGCTTTTGATAAGCCCTTCGCGGTTATTATAAACAAACTTAGCCCAATCAGCACTTACGTCAAAACGCTTGATATGTACTTTACAAGTCGAAGTGTTTTCAAGAGTAAGATCGTAAACATTTACAATTCGTATACTCCTATCCTTCACCCAATCATTTGCCAAGGATTCTTTTTCCGTCAGATAGAATCCTTTTCCAAAATCGGTATTTTCTCTTGCATATAGCAAAGATGGAGATTGGAATTTTTTATCAGTTCCATGAAATAATTTCATATCCCTTCTATATCTGTTGTCAAAAGATCTACTACTGTTTGTTTTCTGATCTTATTTCTTTTACTATATGCGTTGTTAAATGTTTTTAGATTCTTTTTTTGTTTTATACGTATAATAGCATCATCAATTGGTATTTCCAATTTCTTAGCAAGAGAAAAAACAATATCTGTATTATATTTGATATGATCAAATGATAATCCTTTCTTTTGCACCTCTCCTAAAGGAATTTTTTGTAGTTTTGTTTCCAAAACCTTTTCTATCTTACACATAATCTTACTTTTTTGCAAAAATAATTAAAAATATAATAATAACCAAATAAAGTTATAATTATTCTACTTTTTTAAGCTCTTCAATCAATTTTTCTGCTTCTTCATTGCCATTATTTGCCAATGGCTTCAACATCTCTTTCGCTTTTTCAAGATTATGGTCTTTGATGTAGGCTAAAGCCAGATACCATGCAATGTCATTCTCGTAATAGGTGTAATCAGAATAATCATCGCTATTCGTCTGAATACCATCATAGATGGATTGCAAACGAGTTATTATGGGAGTGACATCTTTCTCTGTGCCCACCTTATTATATAGTTCTGCAAGTTCTTTCTTGACGGTCTCGTCATCTCCGCCCCTAGCTAACGAAACATCGTAAGGGGTATAGTAAGCATCGTATACCTTATCAATTTTATATGATGAATACCATTGGTTGGCACCAAAGAGAAGGATAAACATGGCTGCGATGGAGCCTAACCATTTTACAAGCTGGATAGTCTTGGTAGTAGCGGGCCTTCCTGACGCGAGAATTTCTTGCGTAATTGCCTCGTCCTGCTTTGCCTGTTCTTCCTTCATTTCTTTAATTAACAAAGCCATCATCTGTGCCTCTTCACGAAGTTCCTTGTCTGCCTGAAGGTCATTTAGAAATGCTTTATTTTCTTCTGGAGTCATTTGATCCCGGAGATATCTTTCTATTCTTTCGCTATTATCTTTATTTACCATAGGTCTGAATTCTTAAACGGTTATACTTCTCTTTGAAAGTCTGGCGGCATCTTGATGCTTGCGATTTTGCTGTATCAGCATTTTTTAAGCCAAATTGTCCTGCTATTGTTGCCCAGCTCAGTTCGTCTGCATAAAAACTCCAAAGCAACTCCTTGCAGCGCGTAGCCATTTCACCAAGTGCATTGTGAACAAGCTGCTTCTTTTCGTTGATTACCGTATCTTGTTCTGCACTTACTTGAAGAATGCTTTCAACCTTATGCATAGATACCATGTTAGCTTGCTGGATGTCTGTGTCATTGATGCCAACAATGATATGCTTTCCTTGTTTGCCAATGGCTTTTAAGGATAGATTTATGCAAATCTTAAGAAAGTATGGATATTGAGGCTCTGCAACTTTTTTTGCCTCAATATTCTTGTGCAGTACGACATATGAATCTTGAATGATATCTCTGATATTCTCCCCAGAGAGGACTGAATACTTAGAAGATAGATAGTTCATAGTTCTCTCCTCGTATTTCTGTATGAATTTTTTAAAAATCCTTTCTTCAGACTTGTTCATAAGCGATATGACATTATTCTTCAGTTACAAGTGTTTGAGTCCTGGGCCAACGGCCTTTTTCTTTTGTAGAGGAAACAACCTTGGCTTTGAATATTTTTGTAGTTTTCGGATCAAAAGATGCCATTCCTTTGAGGGCTTGCCATATATTATAAGACAATGCGCCGTATTCCTTACCTTTTATTCTAATCTCTGTATTTCGTTCACGCGACTGACAGGCTTCGAGAAACAAGGTTGGTGCCATGCCTGCGGTTTTTGTAATGGCAAAATGCTTTATATTGTCTTTGGGCGGATTATATTTGTTGCCAGTTCTAGTTAATCCCTCATTTGTGCCTCTTACAGTCTCTACTCCATTTCTTGACATGGTGCCGGCATGACAAGCATCCATTGCGACATAAAGCATACCTTTAGGACCTATCTTCTTACGGAGTTTACTAATGTATCCGTTTAGTTCGTCATCAGTTAGATGCTTATCCCCTTTGTATGCAGAATTATACATCTTACCTGCATCTATTGGAACTATAGCTTCATCCCAACCGTCTTTTTCATCTTTAGCCAGTCCATTGAGTCCGTCTTCCACAGGCTGACCATGACATGAGAAGTGAAGATAGACTACATCGCCACTCTTAGAAGTGGAAATAAAAGAGTTAAGTGCATTGAGGATTCCCAGATAGGTCGCTTTATCATTAGTTAATGTTTGTACTTTAAATCCTTTCTTTTCTAACTCAGGTTTCAAAAGTGCAACATCCTCCGCGCCATGAATGTTATTCCAAACCTTGTACCCATTTGTGTGATATTTGGAAATGCCCACCATGAAGGCACGTTTTCTCTGGGCATAGCCAAGATGTGGAAGTGCCAGAATTATAGCCAATATTAGAATGATTCGGTTCATGATCCTATGTTTCTTCGCAAAAGTAGCAATTTTACGTGAGAAAAGAAAGCCTACAACCTTTTTTAACGGAAAATCATGCTGAAATGGTGGGGGAAATGCTAATGATTGGCGTTTTGGTCAGAATGCTTTCGTGCCCTATATGGTATTGATTACAATGCGTGCAACGATAGACATTTACTGCTTTGTGACACCATGGTTTTTCTTGCACCAGTTTTATGGCAAAGAACTTGGCCTCTTCTATAGTATTATAGCCAACTTTCTTTTTGAATACGACCTTGCCGGTATTGGGGTCGTACTTGCGTTTCCAATGCGTATACTCCCCACGACTTCGATTTCGAATATCCTCCACCTGCCCTAATATATATAATTCATAGGACACAGCACGTTTCATATTGTGGCGGCTCTGATTCCCATGGACATGGAATATTTCTTTGTGCTGTTTGTGGTAAGTCTGGCACATACGCTTTTCGATGATACGCCTCACCTTTTTGACCAGCCAAGGCTCCTCTGTTGTGATGTCGATGTTGCGAAGCCAAGTGTCTTCTTTGCATTTTAGCCTTTCATTGAAGATGGCTTTAGTGACATGCTCATAACGCTCCTGCTGCCCAAAGGTCTTTTTCCTTCTGTTTCTTTTTACATTTGTAGTTTCCATAATTTTGAAGTTTTATTGTTTACACTTATTTATACCCTGATGGATAGAAAAGTAAACATAAAAAAATTTTTAACTTGCATTGTTTACCATTTCCACTTTTACGGTATTATAGAGTGTAAACATCAAACGTTTAAAGGAAACTATTATGAATATGAACAACATTAAGGTGAATGAAACGCACATGTGCGTTCTTCGCAAAGTAGAGAACGAAAACAGAGTAGAGGTTGATTTTGTTGAGTTGAAGTACAAGTATCAAGATCAACTGGACGAACTCAAGCGGATGGCAGATAATGACAACCGTACCGTGCTGGACATGCAGGATTATGTAAAAGGTAGTTCTTTGAGGAGACTTTCTGGTGATTTTGATTTCTGCTCATGCCTATCTGACTCGTATCAGTGGATTTCTTGTTTGCCAACAGTCTCTTTGGGTGACTATCGAGGAAAAATAGATGAATATGACAAAAGGGGAGATAAATGGGGAAAAGACACTTTTGCGCGTGAGGAACGCCAACGATACTTAAATCGTATTTTGTATCGAATTCTTCCTGCTACGATTGAAGACTTATCAAACGATTTACATAGAGACACATCCATCTTAGCTTATTCCCATCGTAGAGTAGGTTGGGCTTCACCTGCTTTCAATCTCAATGACGATATAAGGGTCGTTTATCTTACTAATTTCGGATATGGAAGTGCTAGTTACTTTTTTCTCCAAATATATTATAAAGGTATAGGGATTCTGCCATATTCGCACTGGGTACACTATAGAAAAGCCAGTTCAAGCGAGATAATACGCTATACAAGGAGATACCATTTGGATAATCAAGAGTGGATGAAGACTATGTACTTTACTGCCGACGTATATAATGAAGCAGTAAGTAACCCCGATTCATTCGTCCAAAAGAACATTTTGAATGAAGTGGAAGAAATGGTCACTGGCTTGGAAACCATACAAGGAGCATATAGATATAGCGTTCAGGAAAGTTTCTTCAATCCTAGTAGCATCATTATTGAGGGGGATGATCTAATCCGTTTTAAAGGTGAGAAAATATCAGGTGCTTTAGATTTCCTTGGCAAGCTCCAGACTTTGACACCGATAACGGATAAAGTGAGCACATACATAAAACGCATCATGAACTGTAACTTTTCTATTATACCAGAATTACAAAAAGCGATTTCTGATAAACAACAAGATCTTGAATCTCTGCTAAGTAAAATAGCCAAAGAACAGCCTAAATGGGATGGGTTGAGTGCGAAGAATGACGAATATGAAAAGATGCGTAGTGACATGTATGACTCTATTTCTGAAGAAGATAAGTTCCTTGGAAAAGCCTGGAATGTAATAAGGGGCGAACGTGATAGTAGATTTACGAAAGAACATCCTGAATATGCTGCATTTAAGGAACAATATGACAAAGAGCATGATTTGTATTACAATCTATGTTCTGAACGTGATAAAGTGCAGTCTTTCATCGAAGAGATACAAAAGTATCTTGATAAGATAGAGGCTCACAAAAACTATATGGTTGAGAATAACATCGCTGCCTAGGTGGATAATAGTTTCCTGGTCGCAGGATAGGCAGATCTTGCGACCATTAATAAATAGAATCAACGGGGCTGGTTTTGATTCCAGGAAGTGGAACTGCTGCTACGGTAACAAAAGCGTATAGAAATACATGTAGATGTAGTATCTTCAAAGTGTTTCAGAAAAACAAAACACTTCACGAAAAGATGTAACTTGCATAATAGTAAGGGGTTGTGGTGAAGGGTTAAGACCCACCCCAACCCTCCCTGTTTAGGGAGGGAGTTCGGTGAGGATTAAGGTAATGGTTGTCGTTGAACGTTTTTGTGTATTCCTTAAAAAAAACTAGAAAATTCATTTCATTCGATGATGTTTTGCCTTCCAAAGTATCATCAAACGGACTTCAATCTATCATCAAACGAACTTCAAAACATCATCAATTGAAGACCAAAACATCATCGAACGGAATACCAGTTATCCAAGAGACTAAGATTTTGGAAGTCTAAATGTATCATTTGCGAGGCGTAACTCTATCATTTACGAAGCGTAACTCTATCATTTACGATGCACAAGTGACACATTTACGAATGGCCTGTTTGAAAAGCTCCCTCCCTAAGCAGGGAGGGCTGGGGTGGGTCTCCAGTTGGGGTAGGTCTCCAGTTGCGGTGGGTCTCCAGCTGGGGTGGGTCTCCAGCTGGGGTGGGTCACCTGTTTGGGCTTCTTCAAACCCTTCACCGTAAAACGCTGGGTTCCTGACTATTGCACGGATTTATGAATAGTTTTAAAAGTTTTACAACAGATGAACTAAATGTATTGAGGTTACAGACTCTTGCAGAAACGTTCGCCAAGTTGGAAGCCTTCATGATAGAGAGCTTCCAGTTTCTCCAGGTCCCTCTCCACGCGCCCTACTTCCAACGGACGCTCCGGACGAATCACCACAATCTCACCCCAACGCTCCATACGCTCCACCATCTCCAGCTGTTCGTTGTAAGCCTCTACGCGATGGCTCAGCGCCACACGAAGACGCGGATAGTCATCGTAAATGATTGGCGGCACCTTGATGTCGTGTTCCTTTGAACGGTAGCCCAGGTTGCGCGTGGCAATGACCACGTTGAAGTCATGGCCCTTCTCAATGGAGTGCTGCACGGGAATGCTGTCCACGATGCCGCCGTCGAGCATCGGCACCCCGTCGATGTTCACCATGCTGCTCACGTAGGGCAAGGCCGACGAAGCCATGATGATGTCGTTCAGCCGCTGCGGGTCCTTGTATTCCGAGAGATATTCAGCGCGCCCCGTCAGGCAGTTCGTCGTCACCACCTCAAACTCCTCCCCACTACTGGCATACGTATCCCAGTCGAAAGGCACCAGCCGGTTGGGGAAATCATCGTATAGCAGCCGTCGGTCAAAGATGCTGCCCTGCGTCACCAGATGCTTCAGTCCGATATATCCGAAATTTGCCAACAAGTCGATGTTGCCGATACGCGCACGCCGAGGCTGCCGGCTCATATACGAAACGCCGTTGCATGCCCCTGCCGATACCGCCACCACGTAGCGGAACCGCAGTCCGTGCTTCATAAAGGCGTCAAGCACCCCCGAGGTGAACACCCCGCGCATGCCGCCACCCTCAAGCACCAGTCCCGTGTTTCGTTCCAGTTTCATTCTTTTCGTTACCAGTCATTTCTCCCGCGCCCTCGGCAACGGGGCTGCAAAATTAGCAAATGTTTTTTAATCTGCCAAAACTGTTCTCCGATTTTTGGGTGTTGGGTGTTGGGTGATGGTGGTTAGATTTATATAGTCCTTGTCATTGTGAGACAAAACTGTTAATTCCGTGTTCTGAACCGTTATCTTTGCCATAGGGTAATGCTATTAGATATTATGTGTGCAAAGGTAGCATAAAAACGTGAGACTAAAGAACAAAAGTCGAAAAATCCCGATTATGGAAAAACTTTTGTATACGAAGCATCCTTTTATACGGAAGAAGCGAAGTTGAAAGCAATTTTATGGGTTTATACATGCAAATGATTACACTTTTTCTTTATTTCATGCCTACTATTTGGGAAAGATTTTGTATATTTGCGCCCAAAAGCAATGTTATTATGAGTCCTGTATTCCGACGCGAGAGCGAATATACTTTCAAGATATACTCCAATGAGGAGGAACGGATGCACGTCCACGTGCTTTGTGGCGGGCATGAGGCCAAATATTGGTTGGAGCCACAAGTGGAACTGGCAAAGAATACAGGTATACCGAAACACAAGTTGAACGAAATCCAAAGAATCGTAGAGAAATATGCAGACAGCTTCAAAGAACAATTCCAGCAGCACATCGGCAAGCGTATTGATGATTAACGCTCAGGGCATCATGCTCTCTGTTTGTGGTCATGACTATTTCCTGTCGTACAACCGCATCCCTTGGATGCAGGACGCACCCATTCGTAGTGTCTTGAACGTTCAGATGAGTGGTCCGGAAGCTATTGAGTGGCCCGACCTTGACGTTGATCTTGAAATAGATAGTCTGCGCCACCCCGAACGCTATCCGCTCGTCATCAAGCGGAATCAAATGGATTTCGTTGGGGTGTAACAGGAAAATTACTACCTACTTCGACCAAAAAGGGATTGAAAACACGACACGCTTCACGCGCGTACGCGCGAATTTTTTGTTTTAAGGGTGTAAGGGTGCGAAAACCTCGATAAACACTGGGGTTGCAACCTGTTTGGGAGGGTGCTAAGGGTGTAAGAAGGGTGCGAGGTTTTTTAGTGTAGAGTTTAGAGTTGAGAGTGTAGAGTGTAGAGTTATGATTACTTTTAGTTCCTTTTTTCCAGGAAGTTAGCGTATGATTGTTTTTGGGAGATTTTTGTCAGTTTCATTTCTGCCAAAAATAATGTAAAATACGGAAATTTCTTTCTTTTTTCTTTATTCTAAACAGCACTTTCTTTTGATCACTTATCGGCAAACAGCAGCATGTTTCGTCTTCGTTGATAAATTCTCTAGAGAATTTGTTGCAAACAAAGGCTTTTTGTACTTCAATGAATCATCGTTTGAAGAAAATTCTCTAGAGAATTTATCAAAAACCTCGCACCCTTATGACACCCTTTACACCCTGCTGAACAGGGTGCGAGCCCAGTGTTTATCGGCGTTTTAGCACCCTTGCACCCTTTATGGAGTTTGGAGTGAGGAGTGAGGAATTATGAGTTATGAGTTAGGAATTTCTTGGCGGATTTCTGATTAAAAAATCTCTGTACCTCTGTATCTCTGTATTGGAATTTTATTTAACTTTCTCTCCGCTTCTTCTTTGGAGCTTAGGAGTTTGGGAGGTTCCTTTAGGCTTACGCGGCGAAAAAGCGACGGATTATTTTGCAGATTGAAAAAAATGGTGTAACTTAGCGCCGATAAACTACCGATGCACCAAAGCATAAGAAAAACGGAATGGGATGAGAGGAAAAGACACTTGCAAAAAGCTGAAAGAAATCCGACTGCAGATAGCACGGGCAAACGGCATAAGATATGCGCCAAGAGAATGCACACATAAAGGACCGTGCCTCGGAACATGTCCGATGTGTGAACAGGAGGTAAGCTATCTGGAACGGATGCTAAAGTTGAGGCGACAGCTGGGCAAGGCGGTGGCCGTGGCTGGCGTTGCATTGTCGGTATTCCACCCCACCACAGTCGAGGCACAGGAGGTTGCCACTCAGCAGCCTGCCATTAAAGATACGGTAAGTCTGGAGAAGATACCCGTCGTTCCTTTTCTGCACGAAGGAGAACAGGGCGTGGTGTGGCGCGGACGTCTCATTGACAAGACGGGGGAACCACTATTAGGTGCCTCCATCAGGCGCGTTGAGGATAAAAAGAAAACCATTCTCCATACATTAACCGACCTGGATGGACGCTTTGCCATCGAAGCTCCTTTGGGTAGCGTGATTGAGTTTATATACATTGGCTATAAGTCAGCAAAGGTGACCGTGGCTCAAGAGAATGCGGTCATTGTATGTCTTGAAGATTACGATGAGCTGATGGGAGATATAGTTATTGTAGGAGCTGTGGAGAAAAAGAATTATGATGACGTATATGGACACGACCATTAATGGCAACAGTCATTCCGCACCATATCTAACAACAACATGCAACAAGCTCCACTCATCGCATTAAGACGCCACAGGATGGCCACCGACGGGGAGGGTGTCACCACACTCGTTGCCTTCCATGGATGCCCGCTCGACTGCGCCTTTTGCCTTAATCCCAGCTGTAAGAGTGCCGATGGCGTTTGGCGCACGGTTACGGCCGAGGAACTTCTGCACGAGGTGATGGTTGACAATCTCTACTTCCAAGCCACAGGGGGCGGCATCTGCTTCGGCGGTGGGGAACCTTGTCTGTATGCGGAATTCATCAGCGAATTTGCTTCGCTTATGCCCCGTGAATGGAACATCACTATCGAAACAAGCCTCAACGTGGACAGGAGTGCGATAGAAAAGATTTTCCCCAAAGTGAACGGATGGATTGTTGACGTGAAAGATATGAACGCCGATATCTATAAACAATACACGGGAAAGGAAAACAAACGGGTGAAAGAAAACCTGGAATGGCTCATTGCCAACGCCGGCACGAATCCAGACATCCTGATAAGGATTCCCCTGATAGCCGGCTACAACACCAGGGCAGACGTTGCCCACAGCAGACGGCTGCTGGAAAGAATGGGGTTCACCCGATTCGACGAATTTGAATATTTAAACACTTCAAGAAATAACTTATGAAAATCAGAACCATTCTACAGAAAATGAAAGTGGCGGCAGCAATTTGCCTGGCAGCCATGATGACGGGATGCACCACGACTCCCGACACCGAACAACTGGTTAACGAACTCTACGGCAAGATGTCGCAAGAGGAACGTATCGCACAACTGAGAAGCATGTACATGGACGAGCTGTTCGACAAGCAGGGAAAGCTGGACACCGCGAAATGCCGGCAGCTGATTCCGAACGGCATAGGACATTTCTCGCAGTTCGCTATGCAGCAGCCCAGAGACCCCAACGTGCTGCGCGACCGGGTGGCTGCCGTGCAGGACTGGCTGATGAAAAACACACCCAACGGCATACCGGCGCTGTGCCACGAGGAAGTGCTCTCGGGCGTCAACACCAAGGGAAGCACCATCTACCCGCAACAGATAGGACAGGCATGTTCGTTCAACACCGAACTGGCGGAACTGAAGACCAAGCAGACGAGCACGGCCATGAGGAAAATGGGCGGCGTGTTGTCGCTCTCGCCGATGGTGGACGTTTGCCGCACACCGAGCTTCAACCGTCTGGAAGAGTCGTACGGCGAGGACGGCTATCTCTCGGCTGCCATGGGCACGGCCTTCGTCAAGGGTCTGCAGCAGGGTGACCTGAAGAAGGGCGTGGGTGCCTGTTCGAAGCATTATCTGGGCTACGGCGGAGGTGGCGATGCCGACGAAAAGGTGATGATGGAAGAGATACTGATGCCGCACGAGGCCATGATACGACTGGCCGACAGTCATGTGCTGATGCCCGGCTACCATGCCGTCCACGGCACCAACTGCGTGGCCAACAGCGAGATACTGCAGGACATACTGCGCGACTATGTGGGATTCGACGGAATGGTGGTGAGCGACTATACGGCCATCGACCAGATTCCCGACCTGGAAAGCCCTGTTGAGAAAGCGGCAGCGGCCATCAATGCAGGCTGCGACGTGGACTTCCCTAAGGGTGAAAACTACCAGCATCTGCAGGAAGCCATCGACAAGGGACTGGTGAAGCCCGAAACGCTGGAAAGAGCCGTGAAGAACGTGCTGCGGCAGAAAGTCCGCATGGGACTGTTCGACAAGAATCCCTATCTGTACGACAAAGAGACGATTACGCTGGACACCCCGGAGGAACGCCAGACGGCCTACGACATAGCCACACAGTCGGTGGTGCTGCTGGAGAACAACGGTGTGCTGCCGCTGAAAGACGTGAAGAACATTCTGCTGACTGGACCGAACGCCAATTCTATGTGGGCCATGTGCGGCGACTACTCGTTCCCGGCCATGTCGTATTTCTGGAAAAGGATTGAAACCGGCCACGACAAGCCCCACGTGGTGGGACTGCTGGAAGGCATGAAGGGACATAAGCCCGAAGGCATGAATATTATGTACTCGCGCGGCTGCGACTGGACCGAGGATATTGAGACGAAGTATGGAGAAGCCGGCGACGAGCGCGCATGGGAATACTGGATTCTGCACCGTAAGGTGGATTCGGGCGAGAAGGCTGACAAGGCAGAGGCCCTGAGCATGGCGCAGCAATGCGACGTGATTGTGGCCGCCGTGGGAGAAAACGTAATGCTCTGCGGTGAGAACCGCGACCGCAAGGGACTGCGGCTGCCCGGCCGACAGGAGCAATATGTGGAGGAACTGCTGCAGACGGGAAAGCCCGTGGTGCTGGTGGTATTCGGCGGTCGAGCACAGGTAATCTCGGGCATTGCCGAGCGTTGCGCTGCTGTGATTCAGGCCTGGTATCCGGGCGAGGAAGGCGGTAATGCCGTTGCCGACATTCTCTACGGCAAAGTGTCGCCATCGGGCAAGCTCTCGGTTAGTTATCCCGAGAAGGAATTGGACGAGCCCATCTGCTACAACTACAGTCTGGAGAAGGATGCCCGCGTGAAATGGCCTTTCGGCTATGGTCTGAGCTACACCACGTTTGAATACAGCGACCTGAAGGCTGAAGGCGAACCCACCACGGCCAGCGAGGGCGTGGACATCTCATTTAAGGTAAAGAATACGGGCAAGGTGGCTGCCGATGAGATAGCACAGATTTATCTCTCGCCGACAAATGAGAAGCAGACTATCCGTCCCATACAGCTGCAGGGCTTTGCACGCGTGGCTTTGCAGCCGGGCGAAACAAAGACCGTTCGCGTGAAGCTCTACACCGAACAGTTCGGATTCTACAGCAACGAGGGCAAACGCCAATGGAACGTGCTGCCCGGCACCTACGCGGTGAAGGTAGGCGCTTCGTCGACCGATATCAGGTTAGAGGAAAAGGTCACGCTGAAAGGCGAGCCCTCTGCAAAGCCGCTGAGGGAGCACTACTTCTCGACGACCACTATAGAATAAGGATGAAACTATGTATCAACCACCCCCAGGAAGGAATAGCAAATCGTCGTAACCAACTGTGGTTGGGGAAAATGTAACCAACTCCCCTCCTTAGAAAGGAGGGGCTGGGGGTGGTTGATAAACTGCCTATAAATCAGTTCTTTAGCCAAAAATAATCAACCCCTCCTAGCCTCCCCTTTCCAAGGGGAGGGATGAGTTACTTCATGCAGATACAGTTTCGAAGAAGTTCTTAACAGTCGGCTGAAATGAAGGCTTTTGGGAAAATGCGGGCGGCATTGGCGTTGGTGGCCTGGGCAATCGCCTCGGGCTCCACGCCATAGCTCTCGGCCATCTTCTCGAGTACATATTTCACGTAGGCACTCTCGTTACGCTTGCCGCGCATGGGAACGGGTGCCATGTAGGGGCTGTCGGTCTCGAGCACCACGCGGTCTAACGGGACGGCGGCGGGAAGAACCTCGGGCAGATGGCTCTTCTTGAATGTGAGCACCCCACCAATGCCCAGCACGAAACGGTCGAACTGCAGCAGTTCGGCGGCTTCCTGCTCGTTTCCCGTAAAACAATGGAACACGCCACCGGGCAATTCATCGCGGTAGGGTTTCAGCAGGTTAACCATCTCATTCTGTGCCTTCCGACAATGAATCATCAGCGGCAGACGCGTCTCGATGCTCCATTTCACCTGCTCTTCGAAGGCAGCCAGCTGCTCGTTCTGATATTCGCGACTCCAGTAGAAGTCGAGTCCCACCTCGCCGATGGCAATGAATTGACCGCTATCGTTATTGAGCATCGTTTTCATCTCACCGAGCACCGCCGACCAGTCGGCCCTGACTTCCTCGGGATGAAGTCCTATCATGGGATAGGCAAAGCCCGGAAAGCGGCGGCATACATCGAGCACAGTGGTTACCGACGGAAGATGGATGGCGGGAACAAAGACACGACTGACACCTGCCTCGCGGGCACGTGCCACCACCTCGAGGAGGTCGTCGAGGAATTCTTCACCGTCTAAATGGGTATGGGTGTCAATGAAGTTCATTGTTTGGGGTGTTAGGTGATGGGTGTTGGGTGATGGTGAATACCTGAAGGCACGAAGCATTAAAGTTCGTGGGGCTCGTGGCGGCGATAATAGTAGACTACGCCCAGTTCGCGACACTTGTTGAAGCGCACCTCGGGGGGCTCGTTCTCGTAGTGTTTCTCTATCTGGTTCCACAGACTGAGCAGAATGTCGTCGACTTCAGGCCGCAGCTTCTCAACGGCAGCCTGCGCCTTACGGGTGCGCTCCTGCAAATGTTTCTGCTGCTCGTAGATTTCGCGGAAGATGTCGTAGTGGGTGCTCACCATACCGATAGAAGGATTATAGACAGGACGTCCGCCGTTCTTGATGCGCTGCTGCTCGCCTTCAGCGATTTTCTGCCCCCACTCAAGCAGGTTTTCCGGTGTGTTCAGCTTTGGCAGCGTCATCGTGTCGGCAGTAAAGCCATAGAGGGGCAGCACCTGCTTTTTAATCTCGCCACGCTCAACCGACATGAAGAGCACCTGGATGAAATGGCTGACATACATCAGCGCCGTGCGCTGGTAACGCTCAATCTTCTTTCCGTTACGCACCTGTGTGGCCAGCGTGAGCCGGTATTGCTCGGTGGCCGTCAGCAATCGGTCGTAGGCCGGCTGGGCGCGGTTTAGCGTTTGCCAGTCGATGAAACGGTTGCGAACGGTGTAGATGGCGTTGTTTTCGAGCACCGTCTTCAGTGCTTTCAGCCGTGCGGTGTCTGTCTTTGGTAATCGGCGGTAGGGCATCGGTCAATAAGTTCTGTGCATCATTTTGTCGGTATAGGCCTTCAGTTCGGCCTTACGTTCATCGCTCACGCTGATTGCTGCAAGGTATTTGCGGCTTTCGGCAAAGTAGTATGCTATTTTCTGCTCGGCCAGTTCACGAATGCCAATCTCATTGTAAAGACGGGTGACGGCAGCTATCTTCTGCTGAGGATCAGCGCACGGGGTGTTAATCCAAAGGCTGAGTTCCTCGCGCTGACTGTCGTTGGCCAGGTTGAAGGCATTGATAAGCATATAGGTCTTCTTGTTGCAAAGGATGTCGCCGCCAATGGCCTTGCCGAATACGGCAGGGTCGCCATAGACATCGAGATAGTCGTCTTGCAACTGGAAGGCAAGTCCCACAAGTTCGCCAAACTTATAGAGATTGGCAGCATCCTCGCTGGGGGCATCGGCAAGAATAGCTCCCATCTTGAGGGCACAGGCCAGCAGGACACTGGTCTTTAGGCGTATCATCTCGATGTACTCCTCTTCGCGCACGTCGTTACGCTTCTCAAACTCCATGTCGTACTGCTGTCCCTCGCCTATTTCAAGGGCGGTTTCCGTGAACAGGTCGAGCACGGGCTTAAGCTTTTCAACGGGACACTGGGCCATGCGCTCGTAGGCCAGCACCAGCATGGAGTCGCCGGAAAGGACGGCGGTGTTGGCATCCCATTTCCGATGAACGGTTGAACGGCCCCGTCGCACGTCGGCATTATCCATCAGGTCGTCGTGCAACAGAGTATAGTTGTGGTAGGTCTCAAGCGCAATAGCCGAAGGCAAGACCGTCTTGACATCGTCTTTATAGAGACCGTAGGCCAGCATCAGCAGTGTGGGTCTGATGCGCTTGCCGCCGATGGAGAGCACATAGCGGATGGGGTCGTAGAGTCCCTGGGGCTTGCGGTCGTAGGGCAAGCGGTCAAGGTAATCGTTGATTGATTCCAGTATTTCGTCAGCAGTCATCATATATAATTGAGATTTGAGATTTTTGAAATGATAGTTATGATTACTTATAGCATTATCTACAAGGCGAATACCACGGGGATGGCAATCATGGTGCTGCACGGCTTTCCCTTGTCTTCGCCGGGTTTCCACTCGGGCATCATGCGAATCACGCGCAAGGCCTCGCGGTCGAGCAGCGGATGAACCTTGGTGAGCACCTTCACATCGGAGGTCTTACCGTCGGCATTGATGATAAACGACACCACCACCTTGCCCTGCACCTTCTGCTGGCGGGCAGACTCGGGATACTTCAGGTTGCGCGTGAGCCACTTCATGAACTCCACCGAACCGCCGGGGAACTCAGGCAGTCGCTCCACCACGCGGAAGTTAAGCGGGTTGTCCTTATTGTCGACAGCCACCGGCGACAGGGCCTTGGCCTGATCCGCAGAATCCTTCACCGCTCCCTCGCCGTCGAGCTGCGACTCCTGACTTTTCACCAGCCGCTCGGGTACCTCTTGCAGAGGAGCCTCTTCCACGACATTTATCTTCGCCTTCACCTCAGGGGTCTTAGGCTTCGGCGCCTCGTAGGCTATCATATTATCGGCAGGACGGTCGGGTTTGAACTCCATGTCCTGCACAATGCTTTCCAGCAGTTCGGCATCGACTTCATCGTCGCCAAGCGATAACGGAACCATCAGCACGAGGGCGAAAAGTCCTCCTGCAATGAGCAGACCGATTAAGAAAAACCAGCCGCGACGGTGTTCGAGGTCGGCACTATATGTTTTTTTCGTTTCCACACTAAACACGAAAATTTTCCGTTATTCATTCGAATGATTTTGCAAAAATAATGATAGATTTTGAAAAAATCCGTATCTTTGCAATTAAATAAAGCAAAAGAGATGAAAAAAGTGGTGTTTTCGCTTCTCATGACACTGTTTTGCATCGCAGCAGGTGCTCAGGAAAGCCAGACGCAGTATAACTTTCTGCGCCTGCCAGCCAGTGCGCATGCCGCTGCTTTAGGAGGTGACAATATCACCATCATTGAAGACGACCCCACGCTGACTTTCAATAATCCCGCCCTGCTGGGAAGTGTAAGCGACAAGACCATCAACCTGAATTTCATGACCTACATGGAAGGGGCCATCACGGGAAGTGCATCGTTCTCGCGCGTCGTCAACGAGAAGGCTTCGTGGGCGGCACTGGCTCAATATATAGATTATGGCACGATGAAGGAGACTGATGCCAACAACATACAGAACGGCGACTTCTCGGCACGCGACATCGCCCTGAGCGGTGTTTTCAGCTACACTTTGGCCAAGAATCTCGTGGGCGGCATCACGGCAAAATTCATCACCAGCTATATCGGACAGTACAACTCGATTGCCGTGGGAGTTGACCTTGGCATCAACTACTATAATCCCGACAACGAATGGAGCCTGTCGGCCGTGGCCAAGAATCTTGGCGGCGAACTGAAAGCCTACGACGAGGAATATGGCAGCATGCCGCTGGATGTGCAGTTGGGTGTCAGCAAGCGACTGGCTAACAGTCCTATCCGACTATCGGCTTCGCTCGTCGACCTGAACCACTGGAACTATAAGTTCATCAACCACTGGGTAGCCGGCATCGACCTGCTCCTGAGCGAACAGTTCTATCTGGCGGCTGGCTATAACTTCCGACGGGCAAACGAAATGAAAATCGTGGCAAACGACGAGGAGAAAGGAAGTTCTCATGGTGCGGGTATTTCGCTGGGTGCCGGACTGTTGCTCGATCGTTTCAAGCTGAACGTTACCTACGGGAAATACCACGTCAGTTCATCCTCCCTGCTCATCAACCTTTCTTACAGTCTGTAAAAAAGGGAACGAGCCTTTCGTGACCCGCTCCCCTATATTGGATAGTCGGACTATCCAGGAAACAAACAAATATCGTTTATTATCATCCCCCTGCCCTACCAGGTAATCCAGCGTTTCAGGTCAATGTTCTGGTATTCAGCAGGTGCGATACGTACTTTGGTATTCACATCCTTCTTGCCCAAGAGGAACTTGTCAAGATAGGCCTCAACCTCAGGATATTGGTCGGGATGCAGCCGGCAATGACCGTGTCCTGCCACTATGGAATATCCCACACGGTCTTCGATTCCAAACTTCTGCCACACCTTCATGGCAGCGTTCATGGAGACATAGGCTGAGGGGTCGGCCAGCCAGTTGTAGTCGGGATTGCCCAGCATCAGCACGGCCCGCGGACAAATCATGGCAACCAGTTCGTGGTGGTCGTAAGGCAGATACGACACCTCGTCGCCGCTATAGTTTTCCTTCAGACTCTCCATAAACCAATGGTAGTCGGTATTGTCGAGGCATTCCACAGCTTCAGCGCCTGGCTGGGTATTGTGCCAGCGGGAGTAACGCCACGCTGCAGCCCCGCCGCCACCGGGTTCCTGGGCAATGGTCAGCGCGATGCGCTCATCGAATGCTCCGCAGAACAAAGCCATCTTTCCGGCATACGAGCAACCTGTCACGCCAATGCGCTCCATATTAATCTTCGTCACTTCGGGTCCCAGCTGCTGCAGACCGTCTATCAACCGGCTGATGCCCCAAGCCCATTGGCTGTATGCACCATTGTCTTTCAGTTCTGGATAAAGGCGGTCGAAGGGATAGTTGCCACGTCCTGAAGGCTTGCCGAACTGCGAGTAGTTGTTCACTTGCCGCTCAGCATAAACCATAGTGGCGATAGGACGACCGGCAAAGACATCCTTAGGCAGCGAAATGCCGCTCGTGCCAATCATCAGCGCATAAGGAGCCTCGCCTTCCGACGGGTAACGAATCACGGCGCTCAAGGTGAGCGACTCGCCATTCACCGTTACAGTCACTTTCAGGGTGTCGCCGTCCATCTTAGCCTTCACTGCCTCGGGGGCAACGGTTGGCTTGGTACCGATTTCGTAGTTTTGTATTTCCTTAGCAATCTCGCCGCGGCGCAGCTTCCATTTTGAAAATTTCTTCACGCTGCCCTTGCCATTCGACCACTCGAACGGATTGGTGAGCGACTCCACTTTCTTGGCCTTATCTTTCGCAGGTAGCTGTGGACTGGCTTTTGCACCAGTGTTCTCAACCTTGTACACTAGAGGAATATCCTTCTGTGCCAGTGCCGTTGCGGTCATCATAACCGACGAGATAAACAGCAAGCATAATCTTTTCATACTCTCTACTTAATTTACAATGGTAATAATAGTTGATAATTCATCATATTCTGGTGCAAAAATAAAGAAAATCCCGAAAACTTGCATTTACTATCATTGCAAAAACGTTTGCGATTGTCTAATTCGGCCGCAAAAAGACTGAAAAAGACATTATTTGGCGAAAAAACAGAAACAAATCAACGCTTGCCATAACGGGATTGAAAAAAAAGTAATATCTTTGCAGATATATTTCAGTCAACACCTTATTTATATAATAATGAAGAAAATTACAATTGCTATCGACGGACACTCTTCGTGCGGAAAGTCGACCATGGCCAAGGACTTGGCCAAACGTATAGGATATGTATATGTAGACACCGGGGCCATGTATCGCTCGGTGACTCTCTTCGCGCTGCGCAACAATCTCTTCAACGAAGACGACAGCGTAAAGACCGAAGAACTGCAGCAAAGGATGAACGACATCAAGATTTCGTTCAAGTTCAATGCCGAGACAGGAAAGCCTGACACGTATCTAAATGATGAACTGGTGGAAAAGGAAATACGCGGCATGGAGGTTTCTAACCACGTATCGGCCATTGCCGCCATTGGTTTTGTGCGCGAGGCCATGGTGGAGCAGCAGCAAAGAATGGGAACTGAAGGCGGAATCGTGATGGACGGCCGCGACATCGGTACGGTAGTGTTCCCCAACGCTGAGCTGAAGATTTTCGTTACGGCATCGGCCGAAGTGCGTGCCCAGCGCCGTTACGACGAATTGAAGGGTAAGGGAATGGAGGCTGACTACGAAGAGATTCTGAAAAACGTGCAGGAGCGCGACTATCTGGACTCCCATCGCGCGGTGTCACCATTGCGCCAGGCTGACGATGCCCTGCTTCTGGACAATTCCGAAATGACCATTCCCGAACAGAACGAATGGCTGTATCAGCGTTTCGAAGAGGCCATCAGATAATCGCGGCACTGCTCCATCAGCCATTTCGGAGTGCTGGTGGCTCCGCAGATGCCTACCGATGAAATACCTTCCAACCACGACGGGTCAATCTCACCGGCACCTTCTATGAGGTGGCTGTTGGGGTTGACCCGTTGGCATTCCTCGAAGAGCACACGACCGTTGCTGCTCTTCCGTCCGCAGACAAAAAGAATAAGGTCGTGGCGGGCAGCAAAGGCTGAGATATTGGGCATGCGGTTGGCCACCTGACGGCAGATGGTATCGAAACTCTGGAAATGGGCCTCGGGCGAAATGTGCTCCTGGATATAACTGATGATGCGATGGAACTCGTCGAGGCTTTTCGTGGTCTGCGAATAAAGATAGATGTCGCGCGAGAAATCGAGTTTCTTCACGTCGTCGAAATGGGCTATCACTATGGCATTGCCGCCAGTCTGTCCTACGAGTCCCATCACCTCTGCATGGCCGGGTTTTCCGAAGATGACGATGGAGGGAGCCCCTGACTCATATTGCCGTTTTATTTTCTTCTGCAACTGCAAGACCACGGGACAGGTGGCATCGATGATCTCGATGTTGTTGCGGCGAGCCAGCTCGTAGGTTTCGGGGGGCTCTCCATGGGCACGGAGCAGCACCTTCACGTCGTGAAGTTCGGCCATCTGTTCATGGTCGATGGTGATGAGCCCAAGTTGCTTCAGGCGTTCGCATTCCATTCCGTTGTGAACGATGTCACCCAAACAATACAAGGTGGTACCCTTGGCCAGTTCCTCTTCTGCCTTACGGATGGCAGTCGTCACACCGAAGCAAAAACCGCTGCCGCTGTCTATCTCTATCTGCATCACATCTTCATTTGCTTAAAATACATGTCGAGCAAATCGCCGGCAGCCTTGAAGGAAGTCTTCTCGCCACCAAGGACGCTCTGTTCGGCTGACTTAATCTGTTCGGCAATAATCGGATTATTGTAGAACGAGTTGCGCAGATGCTCGTTGATGCTTTCATACATCCAGTATTTCGACTGTTCGTTACGACGATACTGGAAGTATCCGTTCTGCTTAACGAAATCGATATACTGGTAGATCATGTCCCACACCTCCTTGATACCGATGCCGTAGAAACCGCTGTAGCAGAGCACCTTGGGCAACCAGCCGCTCTCAGGCATGGGGAAGAAATGAAGGGCATTGCGGAAATTGGTGGCCGCCATCTGACAGCGGTCCACATTCTCGCCATCGCACTTGTTGATAACAATGCCGTCGGCAATCTCCATGATACCGCGCTTAATGCCCTGCAGTTCGTCGCCAGTACCTGCCAACTGAATAAGCAGGAAGAAATCCACCATCGAATGACAGGCGGTCTCGCTCTGCCCCACTCCAACCGTTTCAACGAAAATCTTGTCGAAACCTGCAGCCTCGCAGAGGATAATGGTCTCACGCGTCTTACGGGCAACACCACCGAGGGAACCTGCCGTTGGCGAAGGACGAATGAATGCCTCCTTTCGCTGCGAGAGTTTTTCCATGCGCGTCTTGTCGCCCAGGATACTTCCCTTGCTGCGCTCGCTGGAAGGGTCGATTGCCAATACTGCCAGTTTGCCACCAGTACGCTCCAGCACATGGATGCCAAACTCATCGATGCTGGTACTTTTTCCGGCTCCAGGCACACCGCTGATACCGATGCGCACGGAGTTGCCGCTGTAAGGCAGGCATTTGTCGATGACTTCCTGAGCCTTGGCGTAATGATTAGGGTTAACGCTCTCCACCAAGGTGACGGCCTGCGAGAGGATGGTGACATCACCTTTGATGATTCCCTCCACCATCTCCGCAGCCGAGTATTCACGACGGCGGAAATGCCCACGCTTCAGGTAGGGGTTAACGATACTCTGACTGCTGACGCCGGCATTGACCTGCAGCCCCTTGTATTCTTCACTGTTCTCTGGATGTTCCATATTCGATTATGCGCTTTGGCACATTTAATTAATCAGTTTTTGTATTTACTTCACGTTCACGTTGATGATGACCTTCGGTTTCTTGGGATCATTGGTAATCATCAGCACACGGGGCTTCGAACGCGCCTTCTTGATGAGACGGGCATCGACGGTAATCTTCAGACGGCCCTGCTCGCCCTTTGCAAGATGGGTCTTGTTGAGCTTCACCTGCATTCCCTCGGTAAACATCTGCAACGAGGATATTTCGAGTTCGGTGCGTCCGGTGTTCTCTATGATGATGGTCTCGCTCTTCTTGTTCTTCCCGTCGAAAGAGATGTTCAGTTCCTCGGCAGAAAGCATCATGCGCGGCGTGTAGGCCATCTGCTGTTCGGTCATCTCGGTGAAGGCCGGGAGCAATACCGTT
Source organism: Prevotella sp. (assembly GCA_017508965.1). Classification (GTDB taxonomy): domain Bacteria; phylum Bacteroidota; class Bacteroidia; order Bacteroidales; family Bacteroidaceae; genus Prevotella. Next base: position 25,969 of record JAFWQT010000117.1, read on the forward strand.
GAGACGGAGATTTCCTTATCAGGATGCACTTTGTCGCCAGGGAACATGCCTAGGAACACGCTGGTCTGCGTAAGACCGTAATCACGAAGGCGGCGGGAATCGAGCATCATTGTGATGGTACCCTCGCGTCCTGGAGCCAGTGTGGTGGGCGACACGAATGCCTGCAGATACTGCGGCAGATGCATCACCACGGGAGAAATGCTCTTGCTGGAAGTGTTCTTGATATGAATCTTCTGCATGGGGATATCGCCACGGTTCACGTCGTCGAACTCGATATTGTTGACATCGGCCTTCACATCGGCAATAGTGAAGGGATACTGTCCGGTGAAGTCGATGATCTCCTCTACGACCACACCACGAATCTGCAGATAGAACGGGCGCTGAGTGACGTTGCTATAGAGCGCGATGTCCTTAAAGAAATGACCCAGCTGACGGGAGTCGTAGGTAGCATCAACGGTGAAGGAACCGCCCACGGGAACCTCGCCCTTGGGGTATTCCACCTGGGTACATCCGCATGAGGTCTTTACGTCCTTGATGACCAGGGGCTGCGTGCTCCTGTTCTGCAATTCGAACTTTACGGTGACTGGGTGCTCGTAGATTACGTTACCACAGTCGATGACTTCATTCTTAGCCGTGATCTGCTGGGCAGAGGCCGTCAGGGGTAGAAGGGCTGAAAGGCAAAAAGACAGTATCCACTTGCCCGTCGGCCCATTCAAAATCGTTGCCTTGAAATTCTTTTTCATATTTATTGTTTACTCTTTTATCTTTAATACCTGAGCCTTAGCGCGAGCGCTGTATTCCGGAGAATAGGCACACTGAACGGTACATGTTCCCGTCTGATAGGTGCCGGCCCTGTCTATGTAATACTCACTCTCGATGACAAGCTTTCCCTTGGCCAAACGGTCGAAATAATAATTCGTGGTGTTGTCCTTGGGTGCGATGTAATAACCCCAGTGATAACCGCTCAGAGGATTGACGGGTTCCAGGCAGGCAGCACGCTTGTCGGAAACCTGCACGAAATCGTAGTCGCGCTCAGCCTCAATGGTAAGGCGAATCTTCACCTTGTCGCCCACCTTCAGTTCCTTGTCGGCATTCAGTATTTCGCGAGTCACCTTGATGCCGCTCCCGGCATCGCTCACCTCGGTGGCGGGCTGCATGAACTGAGCATAGAGTGCTCCCCAGCTGGTGCCGTGCGATGTCTTCTCGGCCTTGAACGTGCTGTTCTTCAGATTGCCGTCATCGTGGATAACGGTCTTCACATAGCCAAGGCCTGCGGTCGACTTTGGCGTCTCGATAACCTTCCCGTCGAGTTTCAGCACCGTTGGCTCCTGCTTAGCCAATATTCCGGCTCTTCCGTTGAGGAACGCATAGACGGCATTGACGCTGCTGATTGGGGTGTCCCAAGCCTGCGTGCGCTTCTCCTGCAACAACCAGCGCTGCATTTCCTCCACGAAGGTGGCATCCTCTTCCGAGACATTGCCCTGCTGAACCAATTGCAGGGCTTCGATGACTGCCGTCTGCGTGGGTATGCGGTAGTTGCACCAGCTATAGCTGGCACGCGGGGTGTCGTAGTAGCGGCCTTTTTCCTCGGTATATACCGTATATTCCTTCAGACTCTTCAGGTACTCCAACGCCTTTTCCGTCTGACCGTCCTTAGCCAGCACCACGGCCATCAGTGCCTTCGAGTAGATGCTTTCCGTGCGGCGTTTCGTCTCCAGATAGTTCATCAGGTATTCCTTGGCTTCCTTCTCGCCGCTCGAGAGTTTATTCCCGCTGATGGCATTCACATAAATCCATTGCAGGGCGTGATAGTCGTAGATATAAACCGGCTTGTTCTCCTTCTCGAGCTTCTTCAGTTCCTTCACTTCCTTTACCACCGTCTTGCCCAGGAATCGGTTGGCATTTGAGATGAGCGAACGAGTCTCGCTATTGTTGCCTGCAAGCAGGTCAAGGCGGGTCAGGAACTCCAGCACTTCGGCCGTCATGCAAGGCGAACCGCTCATGCCCTTCCACCACGAGAACGAGCCGTCGGAATTCTGCAGATTACGCAGTCCTTTCAGCGCCTGCTCCAAACGATAGCTGAGCATATTCTCGTCGAAGAAGTTGGCAAGGGCCTTGCGCTGCTCCGTCTCGCGCTGGGCATCGGCCACCCACGGCGTCTCGTCAAGTACCAGGTTCTTCAGTTCCTGATTCTTGTCCAATGCACTCTGCAGCGGAGAATCCTTTTCGTCCATTGCCTGCCACTGGCGGAAGGTCTGTTCCACAGTGGGACATTGCGACAGTATGTATTTACCCAGCGAATTGGCATAGTAGGCGGCAGCCAGCGAGATGGCATTGGCATCGTTGACATTGCCCACGAACGGCAGAGCCTGCACCATCAGCCATGCCGGCGAGTTGGTATATTCCACAGTCAGCCTTGCCTGCTGCGACTTGGTCACACTCGAGGGGATGAGCGCCGAAACGTCAATCTCCTTCGTGCCGGGCTTGTTCTGCGTGAACGGATAGGTATTGGTGACCAGTTCCATATTGGGAAGCACGGGAAGATAGTGCTGCTCTCCGTCGGAGAACTTTGCACCTTCGGCCACAATCCGGCAGATATAGAGCGACTGACCATTGCCGGTAGCGAACTTACCTGTAGCGACATTGAAGGCCACGGTGCTCGTCTTATCGGGCTTCACGGCAAATGGCAACTTCTGCTCGTAGACCAGCTTCTCGGTCTCGGGGTCGAGCAGCTGCAGCCGTGCCGTTCCCTTTACTTCCAGCTTCGAGGTATTTGCGATGCGGGCCGTGACGGTGGCCTCGTCGCCCTCGCGGACAAAGCGCGGCATATTGGGCATCACCATTACATCCTTCTTGGCAACGGCCTCGCCCTCGAGCATTCCGTGGTTCATCTCCTTGTCGTGGGCCAGTCCGATGAAGCGCCATGTGGTTACACTTTCCGGCAGTGTGAACTTCAGCGCCACCCGTCCGCTGGCATCCGTCTCGAGCGCAGGATAGAAGAAGGCTGTCTCGCTGAGGTTCTCGCGCACCTGCGCACTCTCCTGTTTTGCGTTCTCTTCCTTCTTATCTTTCACCGCCGAACCCGTGACAAGCGATTTCTTTTGCGTACCATAACCAACTACCACGACCTCATTAAGGGCATCGTCGGCCATGGCACTTTCCTCCATGGCCATCGGTGCCGCTGCTGCCTTCGAGTACATAACGTTCCGGCCCATGGCAGCACGTGTGAAATATCTGTAGGCATTCAGTTTGGCATCGTCACAGAAATGAGAGAAAACCCATGAGTTCATGCTGAGTGGATTCAGTTTACCAGTTCCGCTGGCAATCATGCCACCAAAAGAGTCGTACATCCATCTGGTGTTGGGCAAGTTCTGGTATAATCCTAACGATAGTCCCCAGTTGTGCATATCCAACTGGTCAAGACTCTTGTCGAAAAGCGTGGCCAACAGCTGTGCCTTCGCCGGCTTTCCGTCGGGCCGCAGAATCTGCAGCGTCCACGTTTCCTTTTGTCCAGGAGTCAGACGGTCGCGGAAAGTGGTCCACTTCAGTTTCAGCTGCTTCTCGGGCAACGGCTTGCGGATGACGCTCCGGTGAGTGTACACCTTACCATTCTTCACCCATGCGTAGGTGAGCAGCAGTCCGCTGCCGTATTCCTCTTTATAGTTGTAGTCTATGCGACGTATGCTGTTGGAAACCACGAACGAGCCATGGTCCAGCTCCTTGTTTCCTGAGAAGACGGAGTAGAACACCGTGACATCCTCTTCCGATGACCCCACGAGCACGCTGACGGGCTTGTCGCCAAACTCATCGCCGCTCTGATAGAACCAGTCGGGTGTTTCCGTGGGTGGCTGCTGGTCGTCGATGCCGAAAATCACGAAACTATGTTTCAGCGAGTCTTCCCCGCACCTGGCCTCCAGCAGGTGCCTGCCCGACGAGAGGCGGGCAAAGCCATACTTGGCATCCTTTGCCTGGAAAGCGGTATTGGCCTTCACGCTGATGGGCTGCTGCCCGTCAATCGTGTAGGTCACGTCTCCGGCAATCTCCTTGCCGGCGGCATTCCATCGGGTAAACTTATAGGTGCCAAGTTCTCCCCTTACCACCTGCGCCGGCATATCCAGCGACAATGCCGTGGGACGCGTTCCCAACGGCAGCACGAAAGCACCGTGATGCGACTCCCCAGCCACGTCGGTCACGTCGGCCTCGATATGGAAGTTGAAGAAACAGGCATCCCTGAGTTCCGAGTCGTCCACCTCCAGCGGTACCTTCACCTCGAAGGTTCCGTCGTCGGCCGTAACGGTCTCGTCGTCGGTAATCTCCTCCTCATCATTGTTGCTGCGCCACCACCAAATGGCCTCGCGCCTTGTAACGGTATATTTCACCTTTGCATTCTGCACCGGAATACCGGCATAGCTCAGCGCCTTACCCTTGACGGTCACCACGTCGCCAGCCTTATACACTTCGTTCACCTCGTCGAAGGTCACCTCATACGTGGGACGCTTGTATTCCTCCACGCGAATGCCCGTATAGGCGCTATACCTGTCGACGCGCAGACTGAACATGCCCGTCAGTCCCTTTGCCGGCAGCGTGAAGTCGGCCGATGCCGAGCCAAAGCTGTCGGTGGTCAGGTCTTTCTCGGCCACCTTTTTATTATTAGCATCAAAGAGCATCAGCTTCAGCCCGGTGTCGGGCACGGCCTTCGTGTCGATACCCTTCTTGTTCACGAAACACACCACCGAGGCATGCACCTGCTGTCCCGGGCGGTATATCTTGCGGTCGGTATAGATGTTCACAATCCAGTTTTCCGACGACGGCTCACGATAATCGTACGAGCCCCATCCGGCGCTGACCATCGGCATGGCCTTGTCGGTATCGGTATAAGCCCTGTACGATGCGAGGCCTTGCTCTTCGCTACATTCCACCACGCCGTTGGCATCGGCCTTCTTCTTCACCGTGGGGTCGTTCTTCTTCGCATGGCGCCGCTCAAATTCCATGTTGGCACCGCCGACGGGTTTTCCCGTCAGGGCATCCACCACGATGTAGCGCGTCCTGTCGTCGGGCAGGTTTTCCGAAATCACCTTCAGGTTGCTCACCCTGTAGTCGAGCGTGTCGGGCTTGATGGTTTCCTTGCCGGTGGTGAACTCCACCTTGTAATGGCCCAGCGGCAAGCGCGGAATCATCAGCGTATCCTTGCCTATGTCGTAGGGCTTCATGTGGTCGTAGTGGCGCGTCACGGTCTTCACGGTCTGCTTTGTCTTGGCATCGAAGATACGCATCGTCAGGAAGCCGATGTTGCGGATATTGCGCACCTCCACCTCGCAACTGTCGGCCAGCGTGCTGAGCGAGCGCTCCACATCTGCCATATACTTCGGACAGGTGAGGTCCTGCTGCACCTTCCTGAAGTAGTTGGTGTTGGCATAGGTGGGCCATGTCTTCAGCGCATAGTCGGCAAACTCCATCTCCTCCTTGGCCGAGCCATAGCGCATTCTGCCTAATTTCTTCTCGGCCAGCCATCCGCATTCGGGCAAGTCCTGATAGGTACGTATGAGCGAGTCGATGTCGTGCTCCACATGGTAGGCAGTCAGCATCGTAGCCAGCCGGTTGCCCTGCTCTTTGTAGAATTTATGCATGATGCGGTAGGCCTCGCTGTAGCCGTTCTCGGCGGCATGATAGCCAATCACCGATAGCAGGTCGTGGTTGAACATCCGGCTGTCGATGCCCTTTTCCACGAACGGTTCATAGTCTTTGGTCTTCGTCGCAGCCAGCATCAGGGGCTTGCTCAGCGACTTCTCGAAGCACGCCATTCCCTTCGAATGCTGCTCGTCGCCATATCTGCTGTCTGAGCAGTACACCTGTCCCAGCACGGCATTCAGCACGGCGGCCATCACGGGCTGCGTGTGCTCGTAGGCCAGTGCCTGGCGCTCCAGGTCGCTGATGATACGGTCGAGCGAGTCGGGCGAGATGTTCAGCTGCACCTTGGCTTGCTGCAGCTCGGCCTTCAGCAGCTGCCCGTAGTCGTCATCGCGGGTGGCCTTGTCCACAATTTTCTGCAGGGCCTCCATCTGCGTCTTCGGCAGGTCTTTGGCTTCGGCCTCTCTCACGGCCTCCCATAATTTGTTGTAATTCTGACCAAAAAGCATAGTAAACGGCATTACAAGTAAAAATACTGTAGATATAAATCTGTTTCTCATACGGTTCACCTTTTTAATAATATGCAAAGATAGGGCTTTTTTCCCATTTCTACAAACAAAAACTAGTTAAATAGTCTAACCAATACTTATTACTTCAAAAAAACAAAGAAAGAGAAAAAAATGCCGCCGCAAAGAAAATACCATTAAAAAGCATAAAAGTATCACGTTATTGAACAGAATTTTATTAACTTTGCAAACTGAAAAAAGTAAATCATTAAACACAATACCTATTCCGCAAATGAACAATAAAACTTACGGACATTTCGACGACGCTCACCGCGAATATGTCATCACCGACCCACAGACACCATGGCCGTGGATCAACTATCTGGGCAACGAAGACTTCTTCTCGCTGATTTCCAACACCGCCGGCGGCTACTCGTTCTTCAAGGACGCCAAGTTCCGCCGCATCACGCGCTATCGTTACAATGGCGTTCCCATGGATAATGGCGGCCGCTATTTCTACATCAACGACGGGAAGGACGTATGGAATCCCGGATGGAAACCCTGCAAGACGCCACTCGACAGCTACGAGTGCCGCCACGGCATGAGCTACACCCGTATCACGGGCCAGAAGAACGGCGTGGAGGCCTCGGTGCTCTTTTTCGTTCCCCTGAAGAAATGGTGCGAGGTGCAGAAACTCACGCTCAAGAACCTCACCGGCGAGACCAAGCGCCTGAAGCTGTTCTCGTTCGCCGAGTGGTGCCTCTGGAACGCTGCCACCGACATGGAGAACTTCCAGCGCAACTTCTCTACGGGCGAGGTCGAAATCGATGGCTCGGTCATCTATCACAAGACCGAATACAAGGAGCGCCGCAACCACTATGCCTACTACTCGGTGAACGTTCCCGTTCAGGGATTCGATACCGACCGCGAGTCGTTCATCGGTCTCTACAACGAGTTTGCCAACCCCGACGCCGTGATGGAAGGCCGTCCCCGCAACTCGGTGGCCCACGGATGGAGCCCCATCGCCTCCCACTACATCGAGGTGGAGCTGCAGCCCGGCGAGCAGAAGGATTTCATCTTCGTGCTGGGCTACGTGGAGCAGCCGCAGGAAGAGAAATATGCCGGAAAGACGCCCGGACTGATCACCTCGCTTGGCGACCTCGACCGTACTTTTATTAATAAGGTGAGAGCCCAGCAGACCATTGCCGAGTTCGATACCGTGGAGAAAGTTGACAAGGCGTTTGCCGAACTCGCCGAGTTCTGGGACGACCTGCTCGACCGCTACACCGTGAAGACCGGCAACGAGAGCCTCGACCGCATGGTCAACATCTGGAACCAGTACCAGTGCATGGTGACGTTCAACTTCTCGCGCTCGGCCTCGTTCTTCGAGAGCGGCGTGGGCCGCGGCATGGGCTTCCGCGACTCCAACCAAGACCTCGTGGGCTTCGTGCACCAGATTCCCAGCCGTGCCCGCGAGCGCATCATCGACATTGCCTCCACGCAGTTCCCCGACGGCGGCTGCTACCACCAGTACCAGCCACTCACCAAGCGCGGCAACAACGACATCGGCGGCGGCTTCAACGACGACCCCATGTGGCTCATCTTCGGAACCGTGGCCTATATCAAGGAAACAGGCGACTTCTCCATCCTCGACGAGATGGTGCCCTGGGACAACGAGCCCGGCACCGAGGTATCGCTCTTCGACCACCTGCGCATCTCTTTCAACCACGTCGTGGAGAACCTCGGACCCCACAAGTTGCCGCTCATCGGACGTGCCGACTGGAACGACTGCCTCAACCTGAACTGCTTCTCGTGGGACCCCAACGAGAGTTTCCAGACCACCGAGAACAACAGCGTAGGCTCCAAGGCCGAGTCGCTCATGATCGCCGGCCTCTTTGTGGTATGCGGCAAGGATTATGTGGAGCTTTGTCAGCAACTGTCTAGTAAAACTAGTAATACTAGTCAATCTAGTATCTACTCCGCCGAGGCCGCCCGTGCCCAGAAGGAAATCGACGCCATGATTGCCGCCGTGAAGAAAGACGGATGGGACGGCGAGTGGTATCTGCGCGCCTACGACTTCTACGGCAACAAGATTGGTTCCCACGAGAACGAGGAAGGCAAGATCTTCATCGAGTCGCAGGGATGGTGCGCCATGGCTGGCATCGGTCAGGAAGAAGGTATGGTTGACAAGGCACTCGACTCCTGCAAGAAATACCTCGACTCCGAACACGGTATGGTGCTCAACAACCCAGCCTTCACCACCTACCACGTGGAGATGGGCGAAATCAGCTCCTACCCTGCCGGCTACAAGGAGAATGCAGGTATCTTCTGCCACAACAACCCATGGGTCATCATCGGCGACACCGTGGCTGCCCGCGGCAACGACGCCTGGGAACTCTATCAGAAAATTTCCCCCGTATTCATCAAGGACCAGACGCTCCATAAGGTGGAGCCATACGTGAACTGTCA
>JAFWQT010000118.1 GCA_017508965.1 Prevotella sp.
CCAGAAAATATACTGATTTGCGAGCGCAAACTAATCCCTCCCCTTAGAAAGGGGAGGCTAGGTGGGGTTGATTTCCCATGGCCTCATTATCAACCACCCCCAGCCCCTCCTTTCTAAGGAGGGGTGCTGATTAGCAATAGAATCAGTGTAAATCCGTGCCAGAAAATATACTGATTTGCGAGCGCAAACTAATCCCTCCCCTTAGAAAGGGGAGGCTAGGTGGGGTTGATTTCCCATGGCCTCATTATCAACCACCCCCAGCCCCTCCTTTCTAAGGAGGGGAGTATAACTTCCGAAACTTTACTAAACCTGCTTAATGTTGTAATGTTGTAAAGTTACGATGTTGTGTTCTGTTCAGAGGTCAGCCGGACAGGCCTAGCGAATTGGATAATCTTGTTCTTATTTGATTCCGCGCTTGTTGAGTGCGGCAGAATATTTGGCGGCATTGGCAAGATGCTCCTGATAGGTGCGTGCGAAATTGTGGGTGCCGCTAAAATCCTCTTTGGCACACATATAGAGGTAGTCGTGATGCACCATGTTGAGCACGGCATCGAGTCCGGCAATCGACGGAACGCGAATCGGTCCTGGGGGCAGTCCCGTGTTGCGATAGGTGTTATAGGGGCTGTTTATCGAGAGCATGTTGTTATAGATGCGGCGTATGGAGAAGTCGCCGATGGCAAACTTCACGGTGGGGTCGGCCTGCAGCGGCATGTCGGTCTGCAAGCGGTTGTAGTACATGCCGGCTATCATGGGCTTCTCGCCGTCGTTAGATGTTTCCTCGTCGATGATGCTGGCTAGCGTGCTCACTTCCACGGGCGTCATCTTCAGCGCCTCGGCTTTCTTCATCCGGTCGTCGTTCCAGAATTTCTTGCATTCTTTCTGCATGCGGTCGAGTAGTGCCTTCGGACTCAGGTTCCAATACACGTCGTAGGTGTTGGGCACGAACATGCTGATGATGGTCTCTGGCGTGTGACCGTATTGCTGGCAAATGGCCGAGTCCCTGAGCATGGTAGTGAGTTCGATGCTGTCGAGCATCAATTTTTGCGAGAGCGTTGCCGAGAGCTTGTCGACGGTTCTCGCCGTGGGAATGGTCAGGTTGAGCGGTTCTTGCAGTCCGTTCTTGATGTGGCGGAATGCCATGAATGCGCCTTCGCCGGGAGCAATGGCATAGCGGCCGGTGCGTATTTTGTCGGCGTAGTTAAAGTGGCGTGCAAGCGTCTGGAAGGCAAAGAGTCCGTGCTCAGTGCTGATTCCGCTGAGCTTGGTGAACACCGAGTCCACGTTGTCGTCGGCATCCACATACAGGTATTGCTTGTCGGGCTTTCCTGTCATCGATGAGAAGAAATAGTAGTATACACATCCGGCGATGACCAAGAGGCAGGCGATGGCTGGCAGAAAATATTTGCGTTTAGTGACTTTCATAATCCATTTTGTTTGTTATAGCGTGGCAAAGGTACGAATTAAAATGTAGAAAGACAAGCGTTGGCCGAAGAATTGTTGAAAAACATTTCTTTTTTATTTTGTTTTATCGTTCTTTTGTCGTAAATTTGCTGGTAAATCCAGCGAATTTACTCACGCTCGACAAAAAAAAGAATAAATTCTTTTGTTTTGTGCTCGCTTAATCGTAACTTTGCGATATGAAACTTAGATTTAATATTCATTATAACACAGAGTGGGGGCAGGCCATGCATGTGCTTGTGAACTACAAGACCAGCGACGGACGGCTCCATGAACAGGATTTGATGATGCAGACCGAGGACGGAGGGCTGTGGTGGCTCGACGTGGTGCTGATGGAATCACGCCAGCGGCGCATCGTACAGATAGAATATGTGTATCAGGTGGAAGATGCCAGCCAGCGGGTGCTTCGCCGCGAATGGAACCAGGTGAAGCGCCTCTATGCCACCGACAACACCAAGACGTTTTGCTTCACCGACCTATGGCGCGATGTGCCCCTGAACTATCATCTCTACACCTACATCCACCGAAGATACGCGAAGGGAGTGGAGGCCGTGGCCTTGCCGCTGTTTCGCAAGACCATCGTGTTCCGCGTTTCGGCTCCGCAGCTGGGCCCTGACGAGTCGTTGGCGCTGGTGGGTAGCCATCCGGCCATCGGCAGTTGGAATCCTACGCGCTATCTGCCCATGCAGCACATAGGCGAGTTCGACTGGATGCTCTCGGTGAACGTTGACGGCATGATGATGCCGCTGGAATATAAATATGTCATCGTAGACAACAAGACGCGACAGCTGAAGACCTGGGAGGAAGGCGACAACCGCACGACCGGCCCGATGGCTGTGGCCGACGGCGAGGTGCACATCGTCTATGGCGACTCCCTGCGCGTGAAGGAAACCACATGGAAGGCAGCCGGCGTGGTGGTGCCTTTGTTCGCGCTGCGGTCGGAACGCAGTTGTGGCGTGGGCGATTTCACCGACCTCAAGATGATGGCCGACTGGGCCGCGACGGTTGGAATGAAGGTCATCCAGCTGCTGCCCGTCAACGATACCACCAGCACCCACACCTGGAACGATTCACATCCGTATAACATCATCTCGGCATTTGCCCTGCATCCGCACTACATCGACCTCGACCAGCTGCCCATTAGCGACGAGGAGTTCATGCTGCAATATGCCCGCCAGCGAAGGGAATTGAATGCCCTGCGCGACAGCGACTACTTGGCCGTAGACCGCGTGAAGTGGGCCTACCTGAAGAAAGCCTTCGAGGAAAATGGCGAAAGCGTGCTGAAAGGCAAACCCTTCGAGACCTTCTTTGCCGAGAACAAAGACTGGCTGGCCGACTATGCAGAATTCTGCGTGAAGCGCGACTGCCCTGATGCCGACCAGAAGCAGCGCGAATCGCTTATCAAGCTCCACTATTTTGTTCAGTATCACTTGCACATCCAATTCCTTGAAGCGGCCAACTATGCCCGCAGCAAAGGCGTTTCGCTGAAAGGCGACCTCCCCATCGGGCTATGCCGCGACAGCGTGGAGACCTGGAAGCATCCCGAATTCTTCAATCTCGACATGCAGACGGGAACGCCACCCGACATCTATCATCCCAACGGACAAAACTGGGGATTCCCCACCTATCGATGGAGTGATGGGAAGCAAGAATCCACCATCACCCATCACCCGTCGTCCATCACCATCAACCAATACTTCCGCCGCCGCTTCCAGTGGATGGAACAATATTTCGATGCCTTCCGCATCGACCACGTCATCGGATTCTTCCGCATGTGGGAGATTCCCGCCACGGCCGTCTATGCCACGATGGGCCACTTCAGTCCGGCGCTGCCCATGAGCCGCGAGGAAATAGAGCAGATGGGGCTGGCCTTCCACAAAGAGCTCTACACCCGTCCGCTCATCAACGACCGCATACTCGACCGCATCTTCGGCATCCATGCCCAGTTCGTGCGCGACAAGTTCCTGGTGCGCAAGCAGTACGGGCTCTACGACCTGAAGTCGGAGTTCGACACCCAGCAGAAGGTGCGCCGTCATTTCGAGGGCCAGCGCGACGAGAACAGCCTATGGATTCGCGAAGGGCTCTATCGCATCATCTCGAACGTGCTCTTCCTTGAAGATGACGCACAGGCCGAGATGTATCATCCGCGCTTCGGAATCGACAAGGAACCCGTCTACGAGATACTTGGGCAGGACGAGAAAGATGCCTTCATGCGCATCTACAACAGCTATTTCTTCGAGCGCCACAACGGGTTCTGGGCGTGGCACGCCCTGCAGCTATTGGGCGACATCCTTCAAGACACGCGCATGCTGGTATGTGCCGAAGACCTGGGACTGCTGCCCGCATCGGTGCCCCATGTGCTCGACACGCTCCGCATACTGACGCTTGAAGTGCAGTCGCTGCCGAAGGATTTGGGCTTGGAATTCGCTCACCTCGAAGCCAACCCCTACCGTAGTGTGGCCACCATCAGCACCCACGACATGCCCACCTTGCGGTTGTGGTGGGAGGAGAATTCAGGCCGTGCCCAGCGGTTCTTCACCACCATGCTGCAGCGCGAAGGCCGCGCCCCGCATCAGTTGCCGCCACAGATGGCCGAGGAAATCATCGCCCGCCACCTGTATTGCCCGTCGATGCTCTGCCTGCTCAGCATACAAGACTGGCTGGCCATGGACGCCACGCTCAGGGCCAAGAATGTGCGCGAGGAGCGCATCAACGAGCCTTACGACTGCTACAACCAATGGAAGTACCGCATGAATGTCACCATAGAGCAGCTGATGGAGGCCCGCCAATACAACCAGAAGATTCAGACAATGATCACGCGGAGCAAAAGGGGAGGACCCTCCCCCGGCCCCTCCCTATAGGGCGGGGAGTGAATGGCTTCAGGCCAAAACCATCTACTCCCCCTCCTTGGAAAGGAGGGGTTAGGGGTGGTTGATAAAAGGCTACAGGAGAACGATTTGTGTCTGTTCAGTCGAATTTGCAATTGCTTTACCCTTCGGCCAGCGACCGTTGGTTCGACTGCCGTGAGTATAAGCATTTGCAATGCGATTAGAGCGTGTCTCGGATTACAAATCCTGATACTCAATGCGGTCGAATTACAAATTCGCCCGAACAGGAGAACGATATTGTGTCAGATTTTTGAAGATTTTTGTTTAAGAAAAAAGTTGCCGCTAAGCATAAAGAATAATGGATAAAGTTGATAGTTCAATGTACGAAGTTTATATATTCGACCTCGACGGCACGCTGCTCGACACGCTTGAGGACCTCTATCTGAGCGTGAACCATGCGTTGGGCGCCTGTGGATTCCCATTGCGAACCAGCGCAGAAGTGCGCCGGTTCGTGGGCAATGGTGTCCGCATGCTTATGCACAGGGCCGTTCCCGATGGCGAACGTAACCCACGGTTCGAAGAGGCGTTGGAAATCTTCCGCAACTACTACATGCAGCATTCGCTCGACAACACCGGTCCGTACCCTGGCATCACCGAGATGCTTCAGCGGCTGAAGGCTCGCGGGAAGCGTCTGGCCGTGGTAAGCAATAAGTTCGATGCCGCCACAAAGGAATTGATTGCCCATTTCTTCGGCAACCTTGTGGAGGTGGCCATCGGCGAGAACGAGGCTCAGGGAGTGCGCAAGAAGCCCGCCCCCGACACCGTCAACGAGGCCCTTCGCCAGCTTGGGGTAGGGAAGGAGCGTGCCGTCTATGTGGGCGACAGCGACGTAGATTTGCAGACCGCCGCCAACAGCGATTTGCCCTGCATCAGCGTGCTCTGGGGCTTTCGCGACCGTGATTTCCTTGCTGCCCACGGTGCCACGATGTTTGTGCAGACGCCTGAAGAAATCCTGGATTTCAATTAGACTTTAATTGACTCTCAATCAGACTTTATTTGGCTTCCATTTAGACTTTAATTGACTTCCATTTAGACTTTAATTGGAAGCCAATCAGACTTTACTTGAAAATCATCTAATCAGCGGAAGCATCCTTTCCATCCAATGGAAGCATCCATTTCATCCAATGGAAGGAACCTTTCCAATGGACGGAAACATGGCATTTCGGGGGTGGCACTGTTCACTCGAACTGAGACACAAAAGAGACAGAGGCACAGAGAATTAAAAACTCTGTACCTCTGTATCTTTGTGTTGAAATATTCTAGAAGAATATGCCCGAGATGATGTAGGCAACGATGGTGCTGACCACCACGCTGATGATTCCGGGAACCATGAACGAATGGTTGAGCACGTACTTGCCAATCTTGGTTGTGCCTGTGCGGTCGATGTTCACCGTGGCAATGTCGGTGGGATAGTTCGGGATGAAGAAGTATCCATACACGCAGGGCAGGGCTCCGAGCAGAATCCATCCGGGGATGCCCAGCTTGTAGGCAACGGGCAGAAGTGCAACCACCACGGCTGCCTGCGAGTTGATGAGCACGGAGAAGATGAAGAACACAAGGGCGATGGCCCACGGATAGTTATCTACCATCTCGTCGAGCAGGGCTTCTACCTCGGCCATGTGTGCGCCGAAGAAGGTGTTGGCCAGCCATGCGATGCCGTAGATGGCCACCACGGCCACCATGCCCGACTGCCACACGTTGCCGGCAACGGCGCTCTTTGGCTTGGCTCCGCAGATGATAATCATCAGGGCAGCTGCCGAGATGAGTATGATTTGGATGACGAGATACATGTGGATGGTGGTGGGCACCTTCTCGGTAACGCCAGCCATCACGATGCCTGCCGATGCCAGGTTGGCGGCACTAACGGTCTTGCCCGTGGGCAGGGTGACGTCGCTGGCTCCGTCGATGGCCACTACCGTGTCGTAGGCCGGAAGTATGCTCTGGGCAAAGGCCAGGATGACGATGAGCACGATGGAAGCCAGGAAGATGTAGACTGCCCATTTCGACTTCTTGTCAATCTCTTTGTTAAGCGTGGTGGCCGTGTTGCCATAGACGAATGCATACTGCACGGGGTCTTTGATTTTCTCAAGGAATTCGGGGTCTTTGTCGAGGTCGAGTCCACGATTGTACGACCATGCCGAGGCAGCGATGATGCCGCAAAGGCAGGCGGGAATGGTGACGGCCACAATCTGCGGAATGGAGATGGTGAAGCCGTTCAGTCCGGAAATCGTGGAGAATGCCACCACGGCTGCCGAGATGGGCGAGCAGACGATGGCCAGCATGGATGCCACCGAGGCAACTGCCAGCGGACGCTCGGGTCGGATGCCTTTCTTGATGGCCACGTCGGTCACGACCGGCATCAGCGTATACATCACGTGTCCGGTTCCGCAAACCACCGTGAGGAAGAAAGTGCTGATAGGGGCAAGGAAGGTGATGTGCTGCGGATGCTTGCGCAGGATGCGCTCCACAATCTGAATCATCCAGTCCATGCCGCCCGAAGCCTGGAGCACGCCAGCACAGGTGACGGCTGCCACGATGATATAGATAACGTCGGTAGGGGGTGTGCCAGGTTTCAGTCCGTGGTCGAACACGAGAATGGCTAGGCCCAGTCCTGCAATGGCTCCCAGCGCAAGGCTGCCATACTTGGAACCCAGATAGAGTGCCAGGAGAACTACTAATAATTCTATAATGATAATCAACATAGTCGGTAGGATTTTTAATAGATGATCATTGACAAAACGTAAGCCACAATGGTGCTGGTGAAGACATGGATGAGTCCGGGCATCATGAACGAGTGGTTGAGCAGATACTTACCGATGACGGTAGTGCCCGAGCGGTCGAAATTCACGGTTGCGATATCCGAAGGATAGTTCGGGATGAAGAAGTAACCATAGACGCTGGGCAGCACACCGAGCAATACGGGGCCTGGAATGCCCAGCGAGTAGGCCAGTGGCAGCATCGATACGACCACGGCACCCTGAGAGTTGATAAGCACCGACACGAGGAAGAACACGAAGGCTATCGACCAGTTGTATTTGGCAACGATGTCGCCCAGCATGGCTTGCATCTCGTCGGTATAGTTCGAGAAATAGGTGTCGGCCAGCCAAGCGATGCCGAAGATGGCCACCACGGCCACCATACCCGACTGCCACACGGCTCCGTGGACCGCCTTGGTGGGCGATGCCTTGCAGAACAGAATCATGATGGCAGCGGCGGTGATCATCACAATCTTGATAATCACGTTCATCTTGAGCTTCACGGTGGAAGCCTCGGTGATGCCCGGAATGATGACCTTGGCCTTAGCCAGGGCGGCTGCGCTGGCCACGGTTCCGTCGCTAAAGGTGAAGTCGGGAGCATCCTTGACGGCCTTCACCGTGCTGTATTCGGGAAGGATGTCCTGGAAGATGGCGAAAAGAACGATGATGATGAGCGCACCGAGGAACACGAAGACGGCATTCTTGGCGCTCTGGGGGATTTCCTTGTCGAGCGTTGTGGCCGAACTGCCATAGATGTACTCGCGCTGAACGGGGTCCTGAATCTTCTTCTGGAACTCAGGGTCTTTGTCGAGGTCGAGTCCGCGATGGTAGGAAGCAGCGGCGGCAGCCATCAGTCCGCAGAGGCAGGCCGGGATGCTGACCATGAGCACCTGCGGGATGGAGATGTCGAACCCGTTGGCATTAGAGATGGTGACGAAGGCCACCACGGCCGCAGCAATGGGCGAGCAAGTGATACCTACCTGCGAGGCGATGGAAGCCACTCCACAAGGGCGCTCCGGACGGATGCCTTTCTTGATGGCAATGTCGCAGATGATAGGCATCAGCGTGTAGACCACGTGTCCGGTTCCAACGAGCACCGTCAGGAAGAAAGTGCAGAGCGGAGCCAGGAA